>NZ_CP046534.1:600000-788522 GCF_009827135.1 Blochmannia endosymbiont of Camponotus nipponensis
GGCAAGGACCTTGGTTTCCTCCTGTTATTTGGTTTTTTTGTAAAACTTTTTTATTTTTAATGTTGTTTGTATTAATACGCGCGGCATTACCGCGTCCACGTTACGATCAAGTTATGTTGGTAGGTTGGAAGATTTTTTTACCTCTTGCGTTATTTAATTTGTTAAGTACCGCTGTTATCATTTTGATATAATTATTAATATAGGTTAGATATATTATGAAGAAGTTAATACAAGTTTTTATAGATATCGGTTCTATATTGCGTAGTATTTGGATGATAGGCATTCAAGCGTTCAGTAAGCGTGAGACTCATATGTATCCTGATGTTCCGTATATTCCTTCACCGAGATATCGTGGTAGAATTGTATTGACTCGAGATGATTCAGGTCAAGAGCGTTGTGTGGCTTGTAATTTATGCGCTGTAGCTTGTCCAGTAGGGTGTATTTCTTTAAAAAAAGGAGAATCTGTAGATGGACGGTGGTATCCAGAATTTTTTAGGATTAATTTTTCTAGATGCATTTTTTGTGGCATGTGTGAAGAGGCATGTCCAACAGCAGCTATTCAATTGACTCCAGATTTTGAGATGAGTGATTTTAAAAGAAGTGATTTAGTGTATGAAAAATCTGATTTATTAATTTCGGGTCCTGGAAAATATTCGGAATATGATTTTTATCAATTTTCTGGTAAAGAAATATTGGATAAAAAAAAAGGAGATGCTAAAGAAGAAGCGAAGCCTATAAGTGTTAAAAACATATTGCCTTAACTTAAATGAAGAAGGTTAATGAGGAATATTATATGACGACTTTATTTTATGTTTCTAGTGTTATAGCGATATTATCCACGTTATGTGTAATATTACATTATAATCCAATGCATGCTTTATTATATTTAATAATTTCATTTTTGTCTATATCATGTATTTTTTTTTCTTTAGGGGCATCTTTTGCTGGGGCCGTGGAAATCATTGTGTATGCCGGAGCTATCATGATTTTGTTTATATTTGTAATAATGATGCTTAATACGAAAACTATTACATCTGGTATACAAGAAGAAAATAGATTTTTGAGTCCTATATTATGTTATGGTACTGTGTTATTGGTAGGTATTTTATTTGTTGTTTTATTCTATATTGTGTTTGGATTAAAAGATTATATGATTAATACACATCAGTCAGTAATAGATTCAAAACAAGTTGGTGCTCTTTTGTTTGGGCCATATATATTAATGGTAGAGTTAGCGTCATTTTTATTATTGAGCGCGTTAATATCTGTGTTTCATTTGTCTCAAGAATATAAATTACTTGATGATGACTGTGTTACTTCTATTCAATCACCAGAATATCCAATATGATTCCTTTATTCCATGGTCTTAGTTTATCCATAATTTTGTTTGTATTAGGATTAATAGGTATAATAATAAGACGTGATTTATTGTTTATTTTATTAGGGTTAGAAATTGTAATTAATTCTGCTGCTTTAGCATTTGTGATAGTGGGGGCTTGTTTGGAGCAAGCAGATGGTCAGGTGATGTATATTTTAGTCATTACTTTAGCTGCTTCTGAATCTGCAATTTCTTTAGCATTATTACTGCAATTATATCGTCATTATCATACATTACATGTTGATGATATTAGTGAGATGCGTGGATGAATCTACTTGTTTGGACTATATTTTTTCCGCTTTTAGGGTTTATTGCGTTAGCTATTTCTCAAGGAAGATGGTCTGAAAAGACTTCTGGTATAATAGGAGTAGGTGCGGTAGGTATATCAGTATTTATTAATATATGTATTGTGTTTGATTTTTATTGTAATTCTAGTAATTGTGTTGCTTTTGTGTTTGTTCAAAAACTTTGGACATGGTTTTCTATTGATGCTTTATGTATTAGTGTGTCACTTAGATTAGATGGATTGTCTTTGATTATGTTATCAGTAATTACTGGAGTTGGATTTTTTATTCATTTATATGCTGCTTGGTATATGAGCGGATGTGAAGGGTATTCTCGTTTTTTTGCTTATACTAATTTATTTATGGCAAATATGATTCTTTTGGTACTTTCGGATAATTTATTGTTGATGTATTTTGGATGGGAAGGCGTTGGTTTATGTAGTTATTTATTAGTTGGGTTTTATTATTTTGACTCTAAGAATGGAATAGCAGCTTTAAAAGCATTTATTACGACGCGTTTTGGAGATATATGCTTGATATGTGCATTGTTTATGATTTATGATCAATATCATACTTTAAGTGTTAGCAAACTATTAATGTTAGAATTAAAATGTTCATCGCAGCATATTTTTAATGATATCACATGGATATCTTTTATGTTGCTCATCGGAGCAATAGGTAAATCGGCTCAATTACCTTTACAAACTTGGTTAACAAGCGCTATGGTTGGTCCGACTCCAGTATCAGCATTGCTGCATGCAGCTACTATGGTAACTTCTGGTGTATATTTAATAATTCGTATGAATAATTTTTTTGTGATGACCCCAAGCATTTTATACTTGACTGGAGTTATTGGTGCGTTAACTGTGGTATTATTTAGTTGTTCAGCGTTATTTCAAAGAAATATTAAAAAAATTTTAGCCTATTCTACTATTAGTCAAATAGGATATATGTTCTTAGCTCTTGGAGGACAACATTGGGATGCAGCTATGTTTCATTTGGTGACACATGCTTTTTTTAAAGCGTTGTTGTTTTTAGCTGCGGGTTCATTAATTTATGCGTGCAGGCATGAACAGAATATTTTTAATATGGGAGGATTATATAAATTTATACCTTTAACTTATATTTGTTTTTTAATAGGTGGGTTATCTTTATCTGGAATACCTATTATTACTGCTGGAGCTTATTCAAAAGAAATGATTATGTTTGAAACGTTAGCTAATCATGATTATTTTTTCTTATTATCTGGATTAATAGGAATGTTGTTAACACCGATATATACGTTTCGTATGATTTTTATTGTGTTTCATGGTAAGAATAAGATGAACCCACGTGTGTGTAATAAATTTATTCAAAATTTTCCTTTAATTATATTATTGGTGTTATCTACGTTTATTGGCGGATGGATAAAATTACCTGTATTGGAAGATACAGTGAATATTAGTTCTAATATAATGTGTAATCATAGTCAAATATATTTTGAAATAGCGTCTGGGTGTGTAGTAATTTTTAGTATTTGGTTAGCGTCAATTTTTTGGATGGATTCTTTATATAAAAATATAAGACAGGTTATTAGATCTCATATACCAGCAGTAGTAGTACGATATGTAATATTGTTATGTTATTATGGCTGGGGATTTGATTGGTTTTATAAACTCATATTTGTAAAACCGTATTTATTTATAACAAAAAAATTATTTTATTCTGATCCATTCGATGTAGTAGTAAATGTTATAATATCATTATTAAGTTGGTTGAAGAATGGTTTGACATGTAGTGAAAATGGAAAATTAAGTTGGTATGTAGTATCAATGAATATAGGAGCAGTTATGATATTAATCATGATATTGATTCATGATCGTACGTAAATTGGAGTGATATTATTGATTATATACGAGAAAATGTAAATGTTTAGTCTATATGTCTTTATGAGAAAAATAAAATAATATGTTATTACTTACCTTAATATTTGTTCCCTTTATTTTTGGATTATTATCTTGGCAATCAGAACGTTTTAAAAATTGGATGCCTCGTTGGATTGCGTTATTTGGAATGGGTATCACATTTCTTATTGCTTTATTTTTATGGAAGTATGAGTGTCATGACGGTATGTTAAATGTGTATCCGATGAAGTATGTGTTTCCTCAATGGCGATTAGAATACATATATCCCTGGATCTCAAGATTTGGAATTAGTTTTCATTTAGCTTTAGATGGTTTTTCTTTGTTAATGGTAACATTAACTGGTTTTTTAGGGTGTATGGCAGTGCTGTGTTCTTGGTGTGAGATTCAGCGTTATCCAGGTCTTTTTTATCTTAATTTGTTGTGGATTTTAGGCGGGGTCATTGGTGTTTTTTTATCAGTTGATATGTTTTTATTCTTTTTTTTCTGGGAAATAATGCTCATTCCGATGTATTTTTTGATATCCTTATGGGGACATAAAGAGACAAATACAGGAGATCGTATTAGTACTGCTACTAAATTTTTTGTTTATACTCAATTTAGTGGGTTGTTTATGTTGCTTTCAATTATTACTCTTGTTTCTATAAATTATAATATAAATGGGGTGTGGTCATTTAGTTATCAAGATTTATTGAATATAATGTTACCAAGACATATGGAATATTTGCTGATGTTGGGTTTTTTTTTAGCTTTTGCAGTAAAAATGCCAATTGTTCCATTCCATGTTTGGTTGCCAGATGTTCATAGTCAAGCTCCTACTGCTGGGTCAGTCGATTTAGCAGGAGTGTTGTTAAAAACAGCGGCGTACGGATTTTTCCGGTTTGTTTTACCATTATTTCCTTGTGCTTCGCGATCTTTTGCGCCAATTGCTATGTGCTTAGGTTTATTAAATATTTTTTATGGAGCTTTTATGGCATTTGCACAAACTGATCTTAAGCGTTTAATTGCTTATACCAGTATATCGCATATGGGATTTGTATTGCTTGCAATTTATAGTGGTACTCAATTATCATATCAGGGTGCTGTCATACACATGATTTCTCATAGTTTATCTGTTTCTGGAATGTTTATATTGATCGGTCAATTATATGAGCGAATACATACTAGAGATATGCGTTTAATGGGGGGTTTGTGGAGTCGTATGCATTTAATTCCTGCTTTTTCTCTGTGTTTTGCAGCAGCAACTCTTGGATTACCGGGTACTGGAAATTTTATTGGAGAAGTAACTATCTTGTTTGGTACTTTTCAAGTAGCACCTATTACTACAATAATAGCTTGTTTTGGGATAATATTTTCATCAATTTATTCTCTTATTTTAATGCAACGCGTATATTACGGACCAATATTTACTGCTACTCTTAGTAGAGGTGGTCTGCTTAAAAATATGACACCACGAGAAAAGTATATTATTATAATATTGTTATCGTGTCTTTTTTTACTTGGATTTTTTCCGCAATATATCTTAGACACTTCGTATGCAACTATGCATAACCTCTATATTTGGTTGGAAAAATACAAGTGTTCGTTATGATTATATTGTAACCTAATAGGATTGTAATCTATGATGATAATCACTTGGACACAAATAATTGCATTATTGCCTATGCTAATTATTGGAACAATGATGGTTATTGTTATGCTGTCTATTGCATATCGTCGCAATATATTTTTACATACTTTATTAACAGTATTTGGATTTATTTTAGCTATGATGTCTCTTGGAATAGTGTGGCATCAAGGTGCGCAAAATGTTTTACAATTAATGTATATTGATAATTTCTCCATATTATATATGATGTTAATATTAGTTTCTGGAGCATCGAGTGCCATATTGGCGTACAAGTGGTTACTGCTTTATCCAAATAATCGTGATGAGTTTTATTTGTTATTACTTATTTCTAGTATTGGTGGTGTTTTATTGGTAACCGCAAATCATCTAATAATATTATTTTTAGGAATAGAACTGATTTCTTTACCTTTATTTGGATTAATAGGTTATTCTTTTTTTGAAAAATTTTCTTTAGAAGCAAGCATTAAATATATTATATTGTCTGGAGTATCTTCATCGTTTATATTATTTGGTATAGCGTTGATATATGCTGCAACTGGTTGTCTATCTTTCAATAATATTAGTCAGGTATTACGTTTAAATATTGCAGAATCATATCAACTTAATCCTATCATTTTAACAGCAGGATTAGGTATGATGATGGTTGGATTTGGATTTAAATTGTCATTGGTTCCTTTTCATTTGTGGACTCCTGACATATATCAAGGCGCACCATCTTCTATATCATTGTATCTGACAACTAGTAGTAAAATAGCTATAATATCAGTATTAATACGGTTGTTTATGGTGTTTCCTGAGCAATATAATAAGATATTTTGCATATTTTTGTCAGGGACTGCATGTTGCTCAACGTTATTTGGTAGTTTAATGGCTGTTAAACAAAATAATATTAAGCGGTTTTTGGCTTATTCTTCTATTGCACATATAGGTTATATATTAATTGGTGTAGTTTCGGTAGTATTACAGGCCAATAATTCTATTGCTTTAGAGGCCATTACTGTGTATCTAATAAGTTATTTGCTAACTAGTATAGGAATATTTGGTGTTATTGCTATAGTGTCTGCTTGTCGTCCTGATGGAGATACAGATTCATTACTTGCATATCGTGGTCTTTTTTGGCATCAACCAATGTTATCAGTATTGTTCACAATTGTAATATTATCTTTATCGGGTATACCCATGACATTAGGGTTTATTGGAAAATTTTATTTGTTTGTTGTAGGAGTAAATAGTAAATTATGGTGGCTTACTGTTTTTTTAGCAATGAGTAGCGTTATTAGTGTATTTTATTGTTTAAGAATTATAATAAATTTATATGTTAATCCTACAATTCGTTTAAATATTCACTCCAATACTACATCTAGTTGGATTTTTACTCCTAATGGGATAGTTGTGATTGTTGTATCTTTTTTTCTATTGTTCTTAGGATTATATCCTCAACCTATGATTTATTTGATTCATTTAGTACATCATCCAGCATTTCATGCGATCGGATCATGTTAAATAATAAAAATATAATAAAAGAATTTTATGTTTTAAATGGTCTAACAAGTTAATTTTTGGGTATGTTAGTTGCATATACTTAATAGTATAATGAAAAATACGGTTATACTTGCAAAGTAATGTGTTCTATAGGAACACAACAGCAAGGCAGAATTTCATTGGAATGAATATAACCTAAGGGTTCTTTATAATATTGTATTTTTCCTTTTATTAAGAGAGAGCGACAACTGCCACAATAACCTGATCGGCATTGATAATTTAGCGATGGTACACGGTAAATTATCAATGCTTCTAATAAAGAACGATATGTTCTACTATTATGTGTAAATTGTATATTGAAATATTTTTCTGAGCAAGTAAATATTTTACAATTGAAAATCATTAAATTCATTGTCTTCGATATTGGCATCTATTTGGCCTACTAGATAAGAACCGGATTCTACTTCTTGTGGTGCTACTTGAACATTATCGGATGATAACCAAGAATTAATCCAAGGTATTACATTAGATCTAGTGGAAAAAGGTGCTTTTAATCCAATGGCTTGCATACGTATGTTGGTAATATATTCAATGTATTGACAAAGTATATCTTTGTTGAGACCTATCATGGAACCATCTTTGAATAAATAATCAGCCCAATTTTTTTCTTGTTCTGCAGCTATTAAAAACAGTGTATAGCTTTCTTTTTGGCATTCTGCGCTAATATCAGCCATTTCTGGATCATCTGCCCCAGAACGCATCAAATTAAGTATATGCTGAGTAGCATTTAAATGTAAAGCTTCATCGCGAGCTATAAATCGTATAATTTTTGCATTGCCTTCCATTAATTCACGTTCAGCAAATGCAAAAGAGCAAGCGAAGCTTACGTAAAATCGAATTGCTTCTAATACGTTCACGCTAATTAAACATAAATATAGTTTCTTTTTGAGTTCGTGTAAGTTTACTGTGATAGTATTGTTGTTAATTAAATGAATACCCGTTCCTAATATATGATAATAGTTTGTTAATTCAATCAAATTATCATAGTATATTGAAATATCTTTCGCACGTTTTAAAATTTCTTTGTTATTGATGATATCATCAAATATTAAAGCTGGATGACTAACAATATTGCGAATAATATGGGTATAAGAACGAGAGTGGATGGTTTCAAAAAATGACCAAGTTTCTACCCAAGTTTCTAATTCTGGTATAGAAATTAATGGCAGTAATGCGATATTAGGACTGCGTCCTTGAATGGAATCCAATAATGTTTGGTATTTTAAATTACTGATAAAAATGTGTTTTTCGTGATCTGGTAATGATTGAAAATCTATACGGTCTTTAGAAATGTCTATTTCTTCTGGTCTCCAGAAGAAAGATAGTTGTTTTTCAATTAGTTTTTCAAAAATGGAATGTTTTTGTTGGTCAAATCGAGCGATATTTACTGGTTGCCCTAAAAACATTGGTTCAAGTAATTGGTTATTTTTATTTTGAGAAAAAGTTGTATAAATCATTGTTATTCCTTTGTTAAAGTCAAATTTAATTTATAATAATTTCATTATGCTACGAATAGTAGTAATTACATTTTTAAATTGTACAGGCGTCACTTGTACAGGTGTTTAACTGATTATGTGATAGTGTTTTTTGTGTATCTTGAGCTCCATCACGGGTATTGTGGTAATATAATGTTTTAATGCCTAGTCTGTATGCATATAATAAATCTGCAAGTAGTTGTTTCATAGGAACTTTGGATGCGGGAAATCGATCAGGATCATAGTTAGTATTAGTTGAAATGGACTGATCGATAAATTTTTGCATAATACCCACTAATTGTAGATATCCTCGGTTATCTGGTATTTTCCATAATAATTCATAAGCAGATTTTAACTTAATAAACTCAGGTACTACTTGGCGTAAGATTCCATCTTTTGAAGCTTTTATGCTAATGTAACCTCTGGGAGGTTCTATTCCATTAGTGGCATTGGAGATTTGTGATGAAGTTTCTGAAGGCATTAATGCAGATAATGTGGAATTTCGTAATCCATATTGCCTAATATTAGCTCGTAAATCTTCCCAGTTATAATGTAATGGTTCATTAATAAAAAAATTAAGCTCTTTTTTGTACGTATCAATAGGTAAGAGTCCTTTTGCATATGAGGTATCTTGAAACCATTTACAAGATCCTTTTTCTTTAGCTAAATTATTGGATGCTCTTAATAGATAATATTGAATAGCTTCGAAAGTACGATGTGTTAATTTATTAGCACTACCGTCTGAATAGCGTACCCCATGTTTAGCGAGATAATAAGCATAATTAATTACTCCAATCCCTAAAGAACGTCTTCTTACAGCACTGCGTCGTGCGGCAGGAATGGGGTAATCTTGATAGTCTAATAGAGCGTCAAGAGCTCGCACTATTAAAGTAGCAAGTTCAGATAAGTCATCAAGGTTTTCAATATTACCAAGATTGAAAGCAGATAATGTACATAAAGCAATTTCACCATTATAGTCATTAATGTGATTTAAAGGTTTTGTTGGTAATGTTATTTCCAGGCACAAATTAGATTGACGAATTGGAGCAGTGATATTATTAAAAGGACTATGAGTATTACAGTGATCTGTGTGCTGAATATAAATTCTTCCAGTAGAAGCTCGCTCTTGCATCATTAAAGAAAACAGTTCTATTGCTTTAATTTTTCGTTGCCTAATTTTTGGGTTATTTTCATATGTGTTATATAAGTGTTCAAATTCATTTTGATTAGTGAAAAAAGATTCATATAATCCTGGTACATCAGATGGACTAAATAGTGTAATATATTTTCCTTGAATCAGACGTTGATACATTAATTTATTGATTTGTACTCCATAATCTAAATGACGTATTCGGTTAGATTCTGTACCGCGATTGTTTTTTAATACAAGTAGATGTTCTATTTCTAAATGCCAAATAGGATAAAATAATGTAGCGGCTCCTCCACGAACACCTCCTTGGGAACATGATTTTACTGCCGTTTGAAAATGTTTATAGAATGGAATACATCCAGTATGAAATGCTTCTCCGTTACGTATTGGACTGCCTAAGGCTCTAATACGTCCAGCGTTAATACCTATTCCAGCACGTTGTGCAACATATTTTACAATAGCACTAGATGTTGCGTTGATAGAATCAAGGTTGTCATCGCATTCGATGAGTACACAAGAACTGAATTGTCGTGTTGGTGTACGCACTCCAGACATAATAGGTGTTGCCAAAGAAATTTTAAAAGTTGAGATTGCATTGTAAAATTGTTTGATATAATTCATGCGAGTTTTTTTAGGATATTTAGAAAATAAACAAGCTGCGATTAATATATATAAAAATTGAGCGCTTTCGTAAATTTCTCCGGTTACTCGGTTTTGTACTAAATATTTACCTTCTAATTGTTTTACAGCAGCATACGAAAAATTCATGTCTCGCCAATGATCAATAAATGTATCCATTTGTTCAAACTCTCCTGTATTATAATCATCCAATAAATGTTTATCGTATTTACCAATTTTTATTAATCGTAATACGTGATTGTAAAGTTTTGGTGGTTCAAATTGACCGTAAGCTTTTTTTCGTAAATTAAATACTGCTAAACGTGCTGCTAAATATTGATAGTCTGGTTCTTCTTCAGAAATCAAGTCTGCTGCTGCTTTTATAATTGTTTCTTGAATTTCGGCAGTTTTTATTCCGTTATAAAATTGTATGTGAGAACGTAATTCTACTTGTGAAACAGAGACTTTTTCTAATCCTTTGGCAGCCCAATTGATAACTCGGTGAATTTTATCAAGATTAATAGGTTCGTGATGACCGTTTCGTTTAGTGACTAGTAGAGCTTGGTTCATATAAGTACATACCTATTGTAAAATACTGATAATGTTAATCATAGTAATTCATAATGAGTAAATTATAGCTCAGGTCTACGGTAAATTGATGAATTAATGATGACATAATAATTTTAATGTGTAGAAATAGTAATAATTAAATAGCAATACAAGTAAAGAATGTTATGTGATTCTAATTTAGTATAAGTATTATTAAAAATTTAATTGTAACTGATTACATTGAAAAATATTGTGATTATTTTATACTACATTATTTTTATTTTAATTTTAATTAAAATCAGCATGATTATATGATGGAGAGTTATTTTTTATAATTAAAATGTAAAATTGTTTTATGATGGTACAAATATTTATTATTTATTGAGAACAAAATCATATTACATAGAGGAGCGTTCATTGTTTTAGTTGAGCATGTAAAATATAGTTCGTATTAACGTTTTGTGTTAGGGTACATTTACATGTGAAAGGATTATAACATAATCCAGTGATGTTTTTTTCTTCCAAAATAGTGGAATCAATCCATTCTAGTAGTTCAGATGGAGTAATAAATTTATTAAAACTATGAGTACCCTTTGGAATAATATGTAAGATATGTTCACAACCTATTATAATGAACAACCATGATTTAAAAGTACGATTTAATGTGGAAAAAAACACTGATCCACCTGTTTTAATCATGCTAGAACAGGCATGAATGACTGATAGGGGATGCGATACATGTTCTAAGACTTCCATACAGGTTATTACATCGTAATGATTAATATGATTTAAGGCGTGATATTCTATTTTTTCTTGTGTATAAAAAATATTTAGATCTTGGTGTAAGGCATGTGATTTTGCTTCTTCTAAAGCAGAAGAATTTATGTCTAATCCGACGACTTTCGCACCTGCTTGTGCCATACATTCAGATAAAATACCTCCACCGCATCCAATATCTAATATTTTTTTACCGAACAATCCATTACTGCGTTCAATAATATACTTAAAACGTATTGAATTGATGTGATGCAACGGTTTAAATGTATTGGAAGGACCCCACCATTGAGATGTGGATGTATTAAAGTTATTAATGTCTATATGTTTTTGATTTTTTATAAGTTTATTAGTAATTGTGTCTTTCATGTTAAGATTTTATTAAAATAGAAATATGAAATTTTATAAATTTAATGTTAGTGAATGAATTACTCATATATAAAATTATTAGTTTGTTAAAATATGGTCTTAAATTGGATTGTGTGTTTAACATGATAAACTTATTTATCTTTGTAAAACAATTTAAATATTACTAAAACGGCTTATATTATAATTTAATAAGTGATTTATAAATGATTTTTAGTTTATAACTAAAAAATGAATAGAGGATATAAATGCATGAACAATTTTGCTAAAGAGATCACACAAATCAACATAGAAGAAGAATTAACACATTCTTATTTAGATTATGCTATGTCAGTGATTGTTGGACGTGCATTACCAGATGTACGCGATGGTTTAAAACCTGTACATCGTCGTGTACTATTTGCTATGCAAGTGCTTGGTAATTATTGGAATAAAAATTATAAAAAATCAGCTAGAGTAGTGGGTGATGTTATTGGAAAATATCATCCTCATGGAGATGCTGCGGTATATGAAACTATAGTGCGTATGGCCCAACCGTTTTTAATGCGTTATGTGTTGATAGATGGACAGGGTAATTTTGGGTCAGTGGATGGCGATCCAGCAGCAGCTATGCGTTATACTGAAGTACGTATGTCTAAAATGGCAAATGAATTGTTATTGGATTTGGATAAAGAAACTGTTGATTATGAGCTTAATTATGATGGTACTGAGAAGATTCCGGGAATATTGCCTGCCAGAATTCCAAATCTTTTAGTAAATGGTTCTTCTGGTATTGCTGTAGGAATGGCTACTAATATTCCCCCACACAATCTTTCTGAAGTAATTAATGGATGCTTAGCGTTTATAGATAATGAAGATATTACTGTTAGAGAATTAATGAAGTATATTCCAGGTCCAGATTTTCCTACTGCTGCTATTATTAATGATAGCAGTGGTCTTAAAGAAGCATATAATACTGGTCGAGGAAAAATCTATATTCGTGCTCGTGTGGAAATTGAAACTGATTCGAAAAGTAGCCGAGAATCTATTGTAATATATGAAATTCCGTATCAAGTGAATAAAGCTAGATTATTAGAAAAGATTGCTGAATTGGCGAAATTAAAACGTATTGAAGGAATACATAATTTACGTGATGAATCTGATAAAGATGGTATGCGAATAGTTATTGAAATTAAACGTGATGCTATTAGTGAGGTAGTTTTAAATAATTTGTATTCTTTAACTTCATTACAAATTTCATTTGGCATTAATATGGTAGCTTTACATCAGGGGCAGCCAAAGATTATGTCCTTGAAAGATATTTTATCTGCTTTTGTGTGTCATCGTCGTGCAGTAGTAATACGTCGTGTTATGTTTGAATTAAAAAAAGCTCGTAGTCGTATTCATATCTTGGAGGGATTGGCTATAGCATTATTCAATATTGATTCGATTATTGAACTTATTCGCCAATCTAATAGTTCTGTGGAAGCTAGTTCGGTTTTAATATCTTCATCGTGGAATGTAGGAAATATTCTTGATATGAGACAATCGACTTCTGTTAACTTTACTAAATATGAATGGTTAGAAATAAATAATACTATTCATAATAATCAATATTATCTTAATCAGGATCAGGTGCAAGCTATTTTGGATTTAAAATTACATAAACTTACTACTTTAGAATATAAAAAAATATTGCAAGAATATGGTAGTTTGTTAGAAAAAATAAAGAATTTAATTTCTATTTTGCAAGATCCTAAATGTCTTATGAGAGTAATTCGTCAAGAATTACTGGTGATAAAAGAAGAATATAATGATCCTCGTCGCACTGAAATTAGTAGTAATGTTGCAAATATTAATGTTGAAAATTTAATTAATCAAAAAGATGTAGTAGTAACTTTATCGTATCAAGGTTATGTTAAATATCAACCATTAACAGATTATGAAGCACAAAAACGAGGAGGAAAAGGCAAGTTAGCAACACGAATTAAGGAAGAGGACGTTATTACTCAATTATTAGTAGCTAATACTCATGATACAGTTTTGTTATTTTCTAATTATGGGCGTATATATTGGATGAAGGTTTATCGATTACCAGAAACTAGTCGCGGGTCACGAGGCAAACCAATTATTAATCTTCTACCATTAGACGTAAATGAGCGAGTCACTGCTATTTTACCAATTCGGAATTATACAACAGGGCATCAAGTATTTATGGCAACTAGTAGTGGAGTGGTAAAAAAAACGCCACTTACGGAGTTTAGTCGACCACGTAATGTTGGTATTATTGCGTTGAATCTTAATGTTGGGGATGAATTGATTGGAGCTGATATAACTGATGGTAGTAATGAAGTAATGTTATTTACTGCTTATGGAAAAGTTGTGAGATTTGAAGAAATGCAGGTACGTAGTGTGGGGCGTTCAGCAATTGGTGTAAAAGGTATTCGTTTGTTACAGGGTGACCGTGTAGTATCTTTAATTATACCGAAGAAAGATAAGAGTTCTATTCTTACTGTTACTCAGAATGGTTTTGGAAAATGTACTAATCAATCAGAATATCCCATTAAGTCACGTGCTACTCAAGGAGTGATTTCTATTAAAGTTACTGAGAGAAATGGTAATGTGGTGGGTGCTGTGCAAGTGAATAAATCCGATCAAATAGTAATGATCACTGATTTAGGTCGATTAGTTCGTATTCGTGTTTCTGAGGTCAATGTTATTAGACGAAATACTCAAGGAGTGATGTTGATTCGTACCGCATATGATGAACGTGTAGTTGGATTGCAGCGTGTTGCAGAGTCAGTAGATAATGGAAATCGTTTTATTTAATTTAAGCAGCATCCTAAAATATTTTTTTATTATTTATTGATGTTAATCACAAAATATGTGAAATAATGTGGATTTCTTCTATGAGATTAATATTGCAAATGATTTATTTATTCATGTGTTATATATACTGATGTATAGTGATTTTTTTGTAACATAGAAACCGTTTTTGATTAATATATTTGTGAATATTTTATTGAGAGTGGCAGTAATTGAAATTGAGGCAGTATAAAAAGCATATAATTTATATTATGAGAGAATCATTTTGTTATTCATGTTGAATATAATGATTAGACATAATATGATATTTAGTGGTAGGGTTTGTTGGAAATATTATTAATATTTACATAAGACATTTTTCATGTATGAAACAAAAATAATACTTAGTAGAGATATGATATGAGTATATTTGTTTATTTTGTGTATTATAATTAGTTTTTATATGTATCATTAAATGTGATTTTTTAAAAATTGTATTTTATTTGATATTTTGATGTAGTTAGCAGTATAAGTATATTAGATGGTTTGATATGTAATATTTGGGAATAGATGTTGGTGTATTATGTTGATTGTTAGAGCAAAAAGTTAGTATTAGATTTTTTTACTGAATTTTTAATAGTATTATTTACTGTATCGTGAGGTATGAATATGAAATTACGGTGTTTTACTAGCCTGGTTGCAACTATGGTGATGGCAAGTACTGCCGGTGCTTCTGAGATTTATAATAAAGATGGCAATACGTTAAGTGTGTTCGGTAGTTTAGTAGGAGGACATTATTTTTCTAGAGACAATACTAAAAATGGTGATAATTCATTTGTAAGATATGGTTTTTCTGGAAAAACATACATTAATGATAAAATTGTTGGGTTTGGTTTATGGGAGCATGAAATTTCATTGAAAAATGTTGAAGGAAATAATATCAACAACAATGATAAGGTATTGCTTGGTTATGCAGGAATAAAATTTGGAAATTTTGGAAGTATTGATTATGGACGAAATTATGGGATATTGTATGATGTGGGGTCATGGACGGATGTGATACCAGGATTTGGTGGAGATATATCGCTTGTAGATAATTTTTTATCGAATCGTAGTTCGAAAGTGATTACATATCGTAATAAAAATCTTTTTGGTTACCTAAATGGTTTAGATTTTGCTTTACAATATCAGGGTAAAAATGATGTTAATAAATTAACAGGTCGTACTTTAAAAACTGCTAATGGTGAAGGATATGGAGTATCTGCATCTTATTCATTAAATAATGGGTTGGCTGCATCTGTAGCATATGTTAATAACAAACGCACTGCTGAACAAAGTAGTTTAGATAGTAGTGTTTGCTATGATGATAATGTTGAAGCGTATTCCTTGGGAATAAAATATGACGGGAAAGGTATGTATGTAGCAGCTGTTTATGGAGAGACTTATAATATGACTCCATTTGGTAGTTTTTGTGATAATATTGTCAATCCAGAGCGTATTTATGGATTTGCTAATAAAGCTAAGAATGTTGAATTAGTAGCCCAGTATCAATTTGATTTTGGGTTACGTCCTTCTGTTTCTTATTTGTATTCAAAAGCTAGTGACGTAGAAAATGGTTATAGTAATTTTTTAAAAAAATGTGTTACAGTTGGAGCTAGTTACATTTTTGATAAAAACATTTATGCTACTATGGATTATAGAATTAATTTATTAAATAAGGATAGTTTTACTAATGCATCTCAGATTTGTACCGATGATGTTATTGCGTTAGGTATAGCATATATATTTTAATGGTTCAGCGTTACGCACTTAAAACAAAGGCGAATTTATGAATTCGCCTTTGTTTTAAGTGCGTAACGCTGAACCATTAAAATATATACATATCAGGGAATACAGTATTATGTCTAAATTGTGTGTTGGTATTATTTGTGGGGGTCGTTCTTTGGAACATGAGATTTCATTGAAATCAGCTATGTGTATTGCAGAGTCTATTGATAAATATCAATTCGAAGTAATGATTTTATGGATAGATAAAAAAGGATATTGGCATCTAAAAAACATAAACTCTAATGTTGTATCATATTATAAAAACGATACATATATTTCTGTTTTATTGAAAAATTATCCTCATCGATTTGCACTTAATATTGATAATGTAAACATTTTGTTAAAATTTGATGTTATTTTTCCTGTAATTCATGGAACATTAGGAGAGGATGGTGCTTTACAGGGTTTATTATGCATGATGAATGTGCCATTTGTTGGTTCTAATATTTTGAGTTCATCTGTAGGTATGGATAAAGACGTGTCTAAACGTTTATTACGTGATGCAGGTTTATCAGTAGTACCATTTAAAACTTTTTTAATTCATGATAAAAAAAACATAGATTTTGATAGTCTTGTTTCTACTTTTGGATTACCTTTTTTTGTGAAGCCAGTGAATCAAGGGTCGTCAATAGGAGTATCAAAAGTTACTAACTATAACAATTTTAATCAAGCATTAATAACAGCTTTTTCTTTTAGTTGTAAAATATTGATAGAACCAGCTATTATTGGAAGGGAATTGGAGTGCGCAGTATTAGGAAATGATAATCCAGCAATTAGTGTATGTGGTGAAATTATATTGTCAAATGACAGTTTTTATACTTATTGTGATAAATATGTAAAGCGTAAAGTGCAGATTGTGGTACCTGCTTTAATCAATGATGCAATAAGTGATGAGATTCGCTGTATTACTTTACGTGCGTTTCAAGTGTTAAATTGTTCTGGAATGGCACGAGTAGATGTTTTTTTAACTATGGATAATCAGATTTTTATCAATGAAGTAAATACATTGCCTGGATTTACGAATGATAGTATGTACCCAAAATTGTGGAAGGCTACTGGATTAAATTTGAGAGCACTAATTACAAAATTAATAGAATTAGCATTAGATCTGCATTATAAAAATAATTATTTTTATAATGCAGATAGTGATGTATTAAATATTTTCGGCATGAGAGGATTTGAACCTCCGACCTCCGCCACCCCATGACGGTGCGCTACCAAACTACGCTACATGCCGTTTTAGATGTATTATAAAAAATTGCAGAAATTTTATTTTTTAGCACACTATATATTTTGCACACTACTTTGTGAATATGGTTTTTAAAATTTTTAGTAACCACAATGATAATAAAAACTTTTATGTGTGTATATGTATGTATAAAATACTATATGTGTTGGTCATTTCATTATATTATGAATTATAAATATATGTATTAGATATATGAATATCATTAGTTACTAGATATTGTCTTATGATATGATTAATGTGCATTAAAAAGCTGATTATATTATTTCTTATTTTTCGCTGTGGTAAAAAAAAGAATATATTATTCCTACATTGTCAAGTCAAATACTTGTATAGTTAAATTTTATTTATAGAATCAATAACTTCTTCAAACACGTGCAAAATCAATATGAATTAATTTGGGCTTGAAGGGATGATACTGTATTTCTTGCACTTTAACTTCAATAGTTTGTTTATATTCTTCAATAAATAATAAAATAATGTTATTTTTATATAGTTGTGTTTTGATATCAGGGTGTAACATATTGTTTTGATTTAACATTATAGATATATTCGGTTCATCACCTTTACTGTAGATAATAGCTGGACATTTGTTTTGTTTACGTAGTCTTCTTGTTGCGCTTTTTTTTTTATAAACACGCAAATTAGTTTTTATTGTTAACATTACTGTAAGACCTATTGTAAATTTCGTTAGAATTCAATAATAGTCATGATAATAGTTATCAATGGTAACGTAACGTTAAAATTGATAATGTGACGCAATACAGGTAACTTTCTACAATTACATGTTATATTCAAAGTAACTATTTGGTAATTTTTATATGAAATATACTAGTAGTTAATATCTGTAACTACTATAGATGGTTTTTAAATTGACATTTATTATCTTATTAAACTCACCAATATATTATACTTTTTTTACACTAAATATGTCAATATGTATTTTATAAAAAAACGATGGTTTTATAAATCATTAAAATTATAAAGTATTACAATTTTAATGATTTATTTAATCTTAAATAATGTTTAGTAATATAAAATAGGTTTTAGAATATCTATAATAGTATAGATAATCTACGATAATTTAGTTAATTTTTAATATTTTAATTGTTGTTTATAATATTTATACTTTATAAGTATTTTTATCATAAATTACAGATAATAATAATGAAATATATTAAAAATAAGTAAATGAATTTCATTTCATTTCATGTAATTAACGATATATATAATTTTATATAAAATAAAAATTCCGTTTAAGTGTATGGATATATTGATATTTAAATAATAAAAATATGTAATTTTTGATGTATTTTTATAATTTTTAGTATTTATGCAATAAAATACGGAAATATTTTTAATGCGTAGGTGGTTTAATGAAAAAAAATAGTTTCATACGTAAAAGTTAGAGAATTTAAAAATCACTATATTTGAGTATAGGTTTGATAATTATCAAATATGAGCTGTTGCTTATATAGTGTACACTCAATTTAATTGGATTGTTTTAATTTTATTTTAAGTACGTTATATTACACTGAAAAGTTTCTTGAATACCCTTTTCAGAGAAAATTATATGAGTATCTTGACGCAAGAAGCGATGTTGGTACGTGATGCTTTATCAGTGAGGGGTTTAGAAAATCCACTGATTAGATTGAATATTAATCATCAAACACGTAAGCGTCGTATTGAAGATCATATGAGAGCTATTGTACATCTTCTTAATTTAGATTTAAAACATGATAGTTTATTAAATACGCCTAAACGCATAGCTACGATGTATATAGAAGAAATTTTCTCAGGTTTAGATTATTCAAATTTTCCTAAAATTGCGGTTATTCAAAATACAATGAAAATCAATGAGATGATTACAGTGCGAGGAATTAATATTACTAGCACCTGTGAACATCATTTTATTGTTTTTAACGGTAAAGTTACTATTTCTTATATTCCAGAAAAAAATGTGATTGGTTTATCGAAGATAAATAGAATAGTGCAGTTTTTTTCTAAAAGACCACAATTACAAGAGCGATTGACAAAACAGATTTTTTTAGCATTACAAACATTACTTAATACAAATAATGTGGCAATTTTTATTGATGCAGTACATTATTGTGTAAAAGCTAGAGGTATACATGATGTTAGTAGTTCTACCACTACTACTGCATTAGGAGGTTTGTTTGAGTCTAATACAAATACTCGAAAAGAGTTTTTCCATGCGATTATGTATTGTAATAATTGAATTATGTTAATATTACACGTTTTATAAATATGAGATCTTTATAAGATACTGCAAATACAATTATGTTATGTATCAATGTATTAGAGCACTATAATATAGAAAATAATGCATCACATACTTTAATATGTAAAAGACATTATTTTTATGCGTATATGTGTTTATGTTATTTAAAGTTTCGTGTATAACGTAAAAATTATGATAATATATGCATATATATATCTATAGATTATTTTATAAAAAAATATGGGTCAATTTTTGGAATGGTTGATGCTTAAAGTAAAAGATATCTATTGTTAATATCGTTTAATTTTTTTTTATGATCAATGTATGTATGAATTGATTATAAAATAAGGGATGGTATTGAATGATTGTATTATTTTGAGTTTACGTGTTTGTATTTAATCAGGATATATGTGTTATGTATATGGGGTGTATATTTATATAAGACATTTAGGTTTTGGAAATGTGTAACTGTGATTCATGCATAATAGATGATATTTGATCAGGGTGAATACGATAAAAAATTATTTTAAATTTGTTAATTCGGTGATCTAATAAAGGAACAGAAATACTATTCCATGTAAGACGAGTGTTGAGAAAGTGTTCGCTATATTTAGCTAATTTAGGCAAGACGGGTTTTAAATAGGTCATAAGAACACGGAATAATTGGATACCCATAGAGTAAATAGAAAAAGCCTCTTGTATTCGGGTTGTTTCTTTTGCTATATGCCATGGAGCATTGTTATTGATATATCTATTAGCGGTGTCTGCTAATTTCATGATTTTGCGCATTGCGTAATTGAAGTCTCTTTTTTGAAATAATTCTCCTATAGAATGTCTAGATTCAACAAACATATTATACAGTACTGGATGTATTAATTTTTTCGATAAGCGTCCATTATAATATTGATGTATAAATCCGGAATTTCTAGATGCTAAATTTAATATTTTGTTAATAATATCTGCATTTACTTTAGTAGTAAAATCTGTTAGGTTTAAATCTATATCGTTAATATGGGATGAAAGTTTTGTAGCATAGTAATATCTTAAATAATCTGGATTTAAGTATGATAAATAGGTGTTTACGTTGATACAGGTTCCTTTAGATTTTGATATTTTAGATCCGTTTAATGTAACATGTCCGTGGACAAAAATATTGGTTGGTTTACGGAGTTGACTACCTGATAAAACTGCTGGCCAAAATAAGCTGTGAAAGTAGATAATATCTTTACCGATAAAATGATACAGGTCTGTTTTAGAATTCGTGCTCCAAAAATCTTTAAAAGATATGTTTTTATTTTTTTTACATAAGTTTTTAAAGGTTCCCATATACCCTATGGTTGCATCCATCCATACATAAAAGTATTTTTCTGAGGTATCAGGGATCTTAAATCCGAAATAAGGAGCATCTCTAGAAATATCCCATTGTTTTAGACCTAATTTAAACCATTCTTCTACTTTATTGGCTACTTCTTTTTGTATACTTCCAGATCGGATCCATATACGTAATATATCAGTAAAAGCTGGTAAATCAAAGAATAAATGTTCAGATTTTCGTATTATTGGAGATGTTCCGGAAATAACTGATTTTGGATTTATAAGATCTAAAGAGGTATAAATAGCGCCACATATTTCACAATTATCTCCATATTGTTCAAATGCTTTGCATTTTGGACAAATACCTTTTACAAAACGATCTGGTAAAAATATGTTTTTTTCGGCATCATATAATTGGGAAATAAATTTAGACTTAATGAATCCATTTTTTTTTAATCGAAAGTAGATATCATGTAGTAAAACACGAGTTTCTTCGCTGTGAGTAGAGTAATAGTTATTATAACTAATGCCGAATTTATAGCAATCCTGCTTATGTTCTTTTTGTATTTGGGTAATCATTTTTTCCGGTAATATATTGAGTTGTTGCGATTTTAACATAATAGCAGTGCCATGCGCATCATCTGCGCAAATAAAATATACATGATTACCTTGCATGCGTTGATAACGGACCCAGATATCTGCTTGTATATGCTCTAACATGTGACCAACATGAAGAGAACCATTAGCGTAAGGTAAGGCGCAAGTAACTAACATTTTTTTTATGGTCATAATAATTAATTTATAGATTTAAATACGTTATATGGCAATGCGTATCATGGGTTATTGAAATATATCATTTAATATTAATATAATTAAAATTATCTTTGGTTTAAATAGTTTTTGTTAATATTGATATAACGCATTACAATAACAGTATTATAATAAATGCAAGGTATATTTGTACAGATTTATTAAATATTTTAAATTTAATTGAATAGCAACGAGTTATAAAAACTTTATCATGATATGTGGCATATGTATACATGTATATGTTGTTTTATAAGATGTTTATTTTATTGTAAATAAGAATTTTAATCGTAACTTTGTAATATTGATAATTTATTATTATTATTTAAAAGATTTATTTTTTGGTTTAATATTGTTTAAAAATTTTCATTTTTATATTCAATCTTTTTATGTATAATATTTGCGCACTATAAATTAGATAGAGATTAGTAGTATCTAATTATTTTAAACATATAAGACATACTTATATCATAGAGGAGTAAAAATGGTTAAACAGCAAAAGATTGGTATTATCGGTATGGGCGTTATGGGTCGGAATTTAGCATTAAACATTGAAAGCAGAGGTTATTGTGTTTCCATTTATAATCGTTCTAAGGATAAAACTGAGTCAGTTATTGCTAATAATCCAAGAAAAAATATTATTCCATATTATTCAATAAAAGAATTTGTATTATCTTTAGATATCCCTCGGTTTATATTTTTAATGATTACATCAGGAATATATATTGATGACATTATTAAAATGTTATCTCTTTATATAAATTCAGGAGACATTTTAATTGATGGTGGTAATTCATTTTATAAAGATACTATGCGTCGCAATTTTGAATTGTCAAAAAAAGGGATAAATTTTATTGGCACTGGAATTTCTGGAGGAGAAGAAGGAGCTTTAAAAGGGCCCTCATTGATGCCTGGAGGACAGATGGATGCGTATAAAATGGTTGAATCAATTTTTAAAAAAATTGCTGCTCGTGTCGATGATGAAGCTTGTGTAGCATATATAGGACCGAATGGATCTGGTCACTATGTAAAAATGATACACAATGGTATGGAATATGGAGATATGCAGATAATTGCCGAAATATATTTTTTTCTAAAAAATGTGTTTCATTTGACTCATGAGGAATTAGGAGAAATTTTTAATCAATGGAATCAAGGTGAATTAAATAGTTATCTTATCGAGATAACGAGTCGTATCTTTGTTAAACGAGATACTCATCATGGTTATGTTATTGATTCTGTATTGGATGTGGCAGGAAATAAGGGTACTGGAGCGTGGGCTAGTCAAGATGCAATTGAATTAGGAATACCATTGAACATGATTACAGATTCAGTGTTTGCTCGTTATATATCCGTTCTTAAAAAGCAACGTATTAAAGCATCAAAAATATTGTTGGGGCCCTTCAATAGGAAAAATTGTGTTGAAGATAAATATTTATATTTGGAAAAAGCACGGAAATCGTTGTATTTGAGTAAGATTATTTTATATGCTCAAGGTTTTTATCAATTGAAAATTGCGTCTGATAAGTATCATTGGGGGTTGAATTTTAAACAAATTGCTCAAATTTTTCGTGCAGGATGTATAATAAAATCAAAATTTTTACAAAAAATTATCAATATTTATTCTCAAACTCCAGAAATTACTAATTTGCTATTATCTTCGTATTGTGTTACTGTTGCGAATGATTATCAACAAATGTTGAGAGATGTAGTGGTTTGCGGTATTAAGCATGGTATTCCAATGATTACATTGTCTGCTGCTATAGCGTATTATGATAGTTATCGTAGTAATTTGTTGCCTGCAAATCTTATTCAAGCTCAGCGGGATTGTTTTGGCGCGCATACTTATGCGTGTGTTGATAAAAAAGGTACATTCCATATTGATTGGTTAAAATGAATATAAGAGCAATATTTGTTTATTCATCAAATTGTTTGAATAGTATGGTAAATATCCCATGATGTAATGGGATATTGAGAGGGATGAATGGTTATAATTCTTATTGTAGAGAAATGCTTAATATATATTTGGTAGATTTTATCTATAAGATTTTTGTTATTTTAATAAAAAATTGAATAGGTGTTTTAATAAATTTTGTTGTGTTTTTTATTTTTGAATACTAATTGTGATTGTTGATATTTTTTTATCATATTATTTTATTTGTTTTATGTTTTATTGTTTAAGGATTTTTATCCTGGTGTCTTATTTGTAATTCTTGGACAATTGCGTTAAAGGTTAATGATTGGTGTTGCAATAAGACTAATAGATGATAGATTAAGTCTGATGCTTCATTAACGAGTTCTGTTTTATTTTCACAGGAAATCGCTGCAAGTGCTGTTTCTAGACCTTCTTCTCCGACTTTTTGAGCAATACGTTTGATACCACTGGCATATAATTGAGAGGTATAAGATGTGTTAGTAGGATGGAATGGTATATTTTTTTTTGAAGATATAATATTTTCCAATTGGTAAAGGAAACTTAATTCTGCTATCCCAGGATGGAAGCAGCTGCTAGTGTTATTATGACAAGTAGGACCATGGGGTAAAACAAAAATCAATAATGCATCATGATCACAATCTGCGTACCAATTAACTAATTTCAATATGTTTCCAGATTTTTCTCCTTTGGTCCATAATCTATTTTTGCTTCGTGAAAAAAAAGTAACATATTTGGTTTGTTCTGTTTTCATCATTGATTCTTTATTCATGTGGCCTAGCATCAACACTTCTCCTGATTTAGCGTGTTGTATGATAGCAGGTATTAGTCCGTGATTTTTAGTCCAATTTAATTGTTGATGCTTATTTTTAATTAACATAATCTAATATTTATTCCTTTTTTAATTAAGAACTGTTTTAATTGATATATATGAATATTTTCTTTATGAAACACTGAAGCTGCCAATGCACCGTCTACATCAGCATCACGAAAAGCTTCTAAAAAATGGGTAGGGGTACCAGCCCCACCAGAAGCTATAAGCGGAACTTTACAATGTTTTCTGATATATCGTAATTGATTTAAATCATACCCATTTTTCATTCCGTCTTGATTCATCATGTTTAATACTATTTCTCCGGCTCCATATTCTTGCGCTTTTTTAACCCAATCCAATGTTTGCCATGTTGTGGTTTTTGCTCGAGAACTATCTCCAGTATAGCATTGTACTTGATAATTTTTTTTTTCAGGATTATGCCAAGTATCGATGCTAACTACAACACATTGTGCACCTAAGTGATCAGATAGTTCTTTTATTAGCATTGGGTTGATTAACGCGGGAGAATTAATCGAAATTTTATCTGCTCCAGATGCAAGAATCTGTTTAGCTTGTTTTAATGTACTTATACCTCCAGCAACACAAAATGGTATATTTATTACTTCCGCAACTTGAGAAATCCATTTCTTATTGACTACTTGATTGTTAGGTGATGCTGTGATGTCATAAAATACCAATTCATCAGCTCCTTCTTGCGCATAACGATATGCTAAATCTAAGATATCTCCTACAATTTTGTGATCTTTAAATTGTATTCCTTTTATTACTTTATTATTAGCTACGTCAAGACATGGAATTATTCGTTTTGCCAACATGATATAGCCTCATTAACAGTAAATTTTTTTTCTAAAAAAGCACGGCCAATAATGATTCCTTTGATTCCAGAAGAACGTAATTTGGATATTTCTGTTAATTTATGAACACCTCCGGATGATTGAAACGATATTTTTGGCCAAGAATTACATATTGATTGATATAAAGATATATTGCTACCTAATAGGGTTCCATCTTTAGAGATATCTGTGCAAAGGACATGTTTTAATCCTACAGCATAATATTCCTCTATTATTTGTTCTAATTGTAAATTAGTTTCTTTTTGCCAGCCATAGATAGCAATTTTTCGATTTTCTGCGGAATAAATACGTAAATCTACTGCTAAGACTAAGGTGTTTGGATCAAAATATTCAAACCATTTTTTTACTATTTTTGGTTGTGTAACTGCTATGGAGCCTAATACTATACGTGTCGCTCCTGATTTTAGAAGAGTTTCTATATCTTTAGCGTTACGTATACCTCCTCCTATTTGTATTCTTGATAGAGGAGTAGTTTTTTTTATTAATTGGTTAATTAGTAGATTTTGTCTTTTTTCTGGATTTTTAGCTCCATCTAGGTCAACTAGATGGAGCATTTTTGCTCCTTGGTTTATATATTTTTTCAGTAATGATGTAGGGTTTCCGTAATTAGTTTGCATATGGTAAGATCCTTGATATAGTCTAACTATTTTTCCATTAATAATATCTAACGCAGGAATGATCATAAATTATATCTCCAAAAAATTTTTTACTAATTGTTGCCCAGGTATGCCTGATTTTTCTGGATGAAATTGTACACCAAAAAAATTTTTATATTCTATAACCGAACTGAATGATTGTCCGTAATTTGTTTGAGAGATTGTCACATGACATATTTCTATGCAGTAGCTATGTGCAAAATAAAAGTAATTATTCTCTTTTATACCATAAAATAAATAATGTTTTTTGGGAATAGTAATTGTATTCCAACCCATATGCGGTAGTGGAAAACCGTAGTATTGTATACGTTTGGTAGGCACATTAATGATGTTTAGAGTTTTTACACCATTATTTTCAGAACTTACAGAACCAAATAATTGCATTCCTAAACAAATACCTAATACTGGTTTAGTATGATTTTGTATTAATGCAACTAGATTTTTTTTTTTAATTGCTCCATTGCGGCTGAAGCGGTACCTACTCCTGGTAAAAATAATTTGTCCGCTTGAGAAATAATATCAGTTTTATCAGTTATTATGGGATTATGCCCTAATCTATGCAACATAGTTTTCACGGAAAATAAATTAGAGCAGTTGGTATTTACAATAACTATATTCATAGTAGTATTCCTTTAGAGCTAGGTATGTTATTATTTTCTACATAAATGGCTTGGCGTAGTGATCGCCCGAAAGACTTAAATAAGCTTTCTGCTTTATGGTGATCGTTCGTTCCAATTACTTTTAGATGTAAAGCACAACCCATCTTTGAAGATAATGAACGGAAAAAATGCTCTATCATTTCAGTGCTGAGATCTCCTATTTTTTGAAAATTATATTTAGCTTCATAACAGAAGTATGCTCGTCCAGATAAATCTAATGTGCATTGTGCAATGCTTTCATCCATAGGTAAGGTGAAACCAAATCTTCCTATACCACATTTATTGCCTAATGCAGCGTTTAGAGCTTCTCCTAATGTTAAAGCGGTATCTTCAATAGTGTGGTGATCGTCTATATGTAAATCACCTTTTGCTATAATATTCATACGTAATCCAGCATGTACAGCTATTTGCTGTAACATATGATTAAAAAAATTAATTCCAGTATTAATATAACTTTTGTTATTTTGATCTAACCATATTTTTATGTTCACATTAGTTTCTTCAGTAGCGCGATAAACATGCGCTGATCTGTAATGTTGTATTAAATAATTTTTAATTTTTTCCCAACCAAAATTACTGCGATGATATTGTATTCCTTGAATACCCATGTTAGCTGCTAAAATCATATCAGTATCTCTATCCCCTATAACATAACTATTAAATTTGTTTAGTTTGTTATTGTTTAGCCAGTAATTTACTAATGCAGTTTTTGGTTTTCGACAATTACATTGTTCTTCAGGAAAATGAGGGCAAATTAATATTTGATTAAATTTAATACCCTGAGATTGAAATATTTGAATCATTAGATGATGAGGTTTATTAAATTTTTCTTGAGGAAACGAAGTGCTTCCTAACCCATTTTGATTAGTAACTATAACAAATTCAAAACCTATGTTTTTTAGTGTTATAAGGGCAGAAATGACATGTGGTTCTAGTGATAATTTGTCTAAAGAATCAATTTGAAAATTGTCTTTTGGTTCATTAATTAGAGTTCCATCACGATCTATAAACAAAATTTTATGACTCATGAGTGCTCCTATTTATATATGCAGATAACGATGGAGTATGTAGTTTTCTTAAAATAGAAATTACATGTTTACATTCATTATATGTGCCAACAGTAATACGTAAGCAATGCATTAATCCTGGTTGGCTACTTTGATCTCGTAAAATTATACCCTGGCGTAATAATGTATTAAAAATTTGATATTTTGGATGAAATCTAACTAATACATAATTAGCATTACTGTCAAATACTTTTTGCACACAAGAGCATTGCTGTAAACCTGTAATTAATATGTTACGGTTTTTATTGATTGTATCTATTCTATTTAGAGTATATTGTATATTTTTCGGAGTTAAAGCTTGTTCTGCAATATCAATTACTGGAATAGATAGTGGATATGGTGCTATTACTTTTTCTAATAATTTGATAATTTCTGGGTTAGCTAAAGTAAAACCACAGCGTAATCCTGCTAGCGCGAAAGCTTTAGATAATGTTCTTAGGATTACCAGATGAGGATATATTGATAACCATCGTACTAGACTTGCATTGGGACAAAAGTCAACATATGCTTCATCAGTTACTAATATAGCCTTATCTTGAATGATATCTAATAATTTTTTTAAACTATTTACATGAATAATATTACCAGTAGGATTATTTGGGTTACAAATATAAATCAATTTGACATTGTTTAATTGTGACTCAATAGATGTTAAATCAAGTTGCCAGTTCTTTTTCTTGAGTATAATCCGATAATTAATTCCTAAAATTTCTGCAGTGGTTTTGTACATGCCGTATGTTGGAGGGCAAAATATAATAACGTCTTTTCCAGGATTACAGAAAACTTTCATTAATAATTCAATGCTTTCATCGGCTCCTCTGGATACTAAAATTTGATCGGATCGTACTCCAGCGTAATCAGCATAGTTGTTGATTATTTCTTGTGGCTGACAAGAAGGATATCTATGCATTTTTTTATAACGAAATTGATAATTGGGAGCAATCGGGAATTCATTAGCGT
Source organism: Blochmannia endosymbiont of Camponotus nipponensis (assembly GCF_009827135.1). Lineage (NCBI taxonomy): Bacteria > Pseudomonadati > Pseudomonadota > Gammaproteobacteria > Enterobacterales > Enterobacteriaceae > Candidatus Blochmanniella > Blochmannia endosymbiont of Camponotus nipponensis. The sequence continues at coordinate 628,852 of NZ_CP046534.1, forward strand.
CAAGCCATATATTACCGGAATATGTTAATTTTCTAGCAGACTGATAAGGTTTAAGAGCCAGTATGTCACTCCTGGCCAAGTAACGAACGTTCATTTTGTTCCTTGATATAATTTATACGGTGTGTTACGGCATATTCATGGGCTTTTAATTGTTCAATTTGTGTTAACGTTTTAATTGTTGATGATAGTTGTAATAATGCATTTTGTGTTAATTGTTGCACTGATATTCTTTTTTGAAAATCTATCACTCCTACACCAGATGTGTTAATCGCATGCCCATATGTAGGTAACACATGATTAGGTCCGCTTACATAATCTCCAGCAGTTGCTGGAGACCAATTACCAAGAAATATGGATCCAGCATTAATGATATGATGTAAATAATCTGATGCATTTTTAATTTGAATAATCAAGTGTTCTGGAGCATAGCTATTACTTATATAAAAACATTCTGTTAAATTATTAGTAATAATAATACGACTATTTATTAGCGCATTATTAATGATACTACTACGTGGCAGTATTTGTAATTGCTTATATAGTGCTTGTTTTGTTTGTTCCGCAATATATGTATTTGGAGTTATGAGTATTACATGTGAATCAGGTCCGTGTTCCGCTTGTGATAACAGATCTGCTGCGATAAAAGTAGGATTAGCTGTATTATCTGCAATAATTAAAACTTCGGAAGGTCCAGCTAACATATCAATTGTTGTTCCATTTGGTGTAAGGTTAATTTGTCTTTTTGCTTCTGTAACCCAAGCGTTACCTGGTCCAAATATTTTATCTACTTTTGGAATAGACTCAGTACCAAATCCCATAGCGGCGATGGCTTGACTACCTCCTACTTGATAAATTTCATTTATACCACAAAGTTGTGCTGTATATATAATAACTTCGGGAATTGGGGGAGGAGAACATAATATCACACGTCTACATTGTGCGATACGAGCTGGAATGCCCAACATCATTACTGTTGAGATTAATGGCGCGGTTCCTCCTGGTACATATAATCCTACAATATTTAATGGACGAATAATTTGTTGGCAGTATACGCCTGGAAAAGTTTCTAAACTTATTTCTGAGGAATATTGTGCTTGATGAAATCGTTTTATGTTAGTCATGGCGACATGTATTGCTTGTTTTATATCGTCAGATAAGTTATGACCTGAATTTGTGATAGTTTCATCTGGAATTTGCAATTGCTTGGTTTGGGCGTTGTCAAAATCGATATTAAATCTAAATAAAGCACGATCTCCTTCGTTATAAACTTGTTTGAGTATATTTTTAACATTTCTACAAATATCGTTTAAGTTTTTGTTGATTGGACGAATAAGTAATGTTTTTTTTTCAGATTCGGAACAATTATTCCAATAAATAGATATAGGATGTTCATAAGAAATCATAATATTATTCCATCATTTTTTCTATTGGTAACACTAAAATAGAACTAGCTCCAAGATTTTTTAAATTTTCCATTGTTTCCCAAAATAATGTTTCGTTGCTTACCATATATATTGCCACGCGATGTTGATTGCCTGCTAATGGTAATACTGTTGGGCTTTCTGCTCCAGGTAGTAAATTAATAATTTCTTCTAGTTGTTCAGCAGGAGCATGTAGCATTATATACTTTGATTCTCTAGCTTGAATTACTCCTTGAATACGGACCATCAATTTGTTTATTAATGACTGTTTTATTGTTGATAATTTTCCAGAGCGCTGGATAAGACATGCTCTAGATCGATAAATTACTTCTACTTCATGTAATCCGTTAGCTTCTAATGTAGCTCCAGTAGAAACTAGATCACAAATTGCGTCTGCTAGTCCAGCACGTGGTGCTACTTCTACTGAGCCATTTAATAAACAGGATTTAAAATTAATATCTAATTTATCTAAGTACTGTTTTAGTAGGTGCGGATATGAAGTAGCAATCCGTTTTCCTTGTAAACACTTTGGGCCGTTCCATGGTTCATCTATGGGTAAAGCCATGGATAATCGACAATTTCCAAAATCTAATCGACGTAACATAATATAACAAGGATTGTCTCCTTGCGCTTGTCTTGTTAACAACGCTTCTTCTAATACATTTTCTCCAATAATACCTAGATCTACTATACTATCCATAACTAAACCAGGAATATCATCATCTCGTACTCTCATAATATCGATAGCCATGTTTTCTGAGAACGCTAGTAGACGTTGTTGTTGTAAATTGATTTTAATTCCACAGTGTTCAAGAAGTTGTTGGGATTCTCTGCTTAATCTTCCTGATTTTTGTATCGCTATTCGTAACCGTAATCTATCTAGCATGATATTTTACCTTATGTAAAGAACGTGCTAAAAACCAAATGTTTTAATAAAATTTTTGTGATAGAAGTACTATCAATTTTGTCAATAAGTAAAAAATTGTTTCTATTGTTAATTTATTTGAAGGATTAGTTACGATCATTATGATAGAATAACATATGAAGCCAATTTTTTATTAAAGACATCATCATCACTTGAATATTTTAATGAATATAATTAAATTTGTATAGGGTTATATGTTATAAAGTTGTTTTATTTTGTACGTATATAATTAATATTTTAATTAAATTGTAGAATATTTGAGATTTAGTAGTTATGTTAGGGAAATAATTACAAAAATTTACGTTGTAATTATTATTGTAAATTATATAATATTGTTGTATATGTAGTATTAATAGCATTAATATAATGATATTATGATATAATTTTTATATGAGTTTCGCTGAAATAGATTATGTAATGTTTGTATAATATATTTAAAAATTAATAAGTTTGATTTTTAATGAGAATTAAAACATCTTTTGTAAAGATGTTGATAATATTTTTGTAATAAGTATAAAAGTTTAACTTTTTGTTCATTATCTTTATTCTCTGATAGAAGTATATTCAATTGTTCACTGTAAAATTCTGATTGATTTTTATTAAATAGTTTATTTTTTTTATAGTTTACCCATTGTGTTTGTTCCTGGTGGTTTAAGGTGCTAGGAAAATTTCGGGCTTTATAATAGAATAACAATGATTTTAAACGAGTATCAACGTTTTTAATGTATAAATTTTTTAATTCTTTTGGGTGAGTTTTGCGAATATTTTCAATTATTTTTTGATCAGAATTATTAAAAAAATTGTGATATAGTTGAGTGTCTACGTGAACGTTATTATGTAATTTTTTTTGATGTATATAAGATTCTATAATGGTATAAAGTGTATTTATTTTTTTACGTAAATATGCACTATTTTTACGTATTATAATGAAATTTAAATTTTTCAAATAATATTGATAATTAGTAGACAGATCTATAGAATAATTAGTGTTAATATTTTTTTTGTAGAAAAAGCTAATTGGTATTAAAATGGGGCATGCATTCAATCGGATTAAATATAGTGGTATTTTTTTAAAAATATCATATATTGTTATGTGATTAGAGTATAATTTTTGATGTAAAATATTTATGTTAAAATTGAGTAGGGTGTCTATATTTTCATTTAAATCACATGCTATTAAGATATTAGAATTTATGGGATGCCAATTAATTGGAGCTATATAAGTTAGAAATTTTTTGTGTTTACTATTGATTTTGTTCATTATGAATATTAAAGGGCGCATGGTATCTAAATCGATTATTTTTTTTAATTGATATTTGGTGCGATGGTTAAACAGGAACTGAAATAATTGTGGTTGGACTTTTTTTATTAGTTTTGTTAAAGTTAAAGTAGCATAGACATCTGACATAGCATTATGTGCGCTGAGGTGTTGTATAGAGTTTGCCTGGGTTAAATCTTCTAAACGAAAACTAGGCTGCTTATAAATGTTTAATGGCCATTTAATGCCATTTGGACACAATGAATAAAAAGCGCGTAGTACATGTATTAAGTCCCATCGTGAATTTCCTTGTTGATAAGCCCATAAGTAAGGGTCATGAAAATTTCTATAAAAAATGTTTCTACTAAATTCATCATCAAAGTGGATGTTGTTATATCCAAGTATACAAGTTTTAGGTATATAGAATATTTGAGAAATGCGACGGGCAAATTCAGCTTCTTTTAAGCCGTGATGTAAAGTATATTGTGGAGTAATTTTTGTAATTAGTACAGATCTTGGATCGGGAAGATAGTCATCTGATAAACGACAGAAGAAAATTTTTTCTTTTTCTATGGGATTTAATTTATTATCGGTACGGATTCCAGCAAATTGTGCTGGTCTATCTAATGCTGGGTTTATACCAAAAGTTTCGTAATCATAAATAAAAAAACTAGGTTGTGCGATATTAGTATGCATTAGTATAGATTTCTACATTAGAGTTGTGTCTGAATAAAATTTAAAATTATTCATTTAGTATATTAGATTATAAATAATTTAATTGGGTTTTTATAACATGCATTGTATATATATTTTTTATGTATACAACATGTTATATATGTATATATGAGTATTCTACATTACTACTATTACTGATGGTATAAATATAAACGATGTATAATAATACATTATATTATATGATACTGATAATATTTATTTTATTAATTTTTATTTTGCTGTAATTGGGATTATAGAAGATTGTAATGTAGAGGTTATTTAAATAAGTATAATAGGAATGATTATGAATGATAATGTTAATCAATCATTTTATGATGTATTAGAGTTTGTACGGATATTTCGTCGTAAAAATAAGTTACAACGAGAAATCTTGGATAATGAAAAAAAAATCCGTGATAATCAAAAGAGAGTGTTATTATTAGGTAATTTAAGTGATTATATCAAATCTGAGACTTCTGTCGAAGGAATACAGGTGATTATTGCTAACATGCGTAATGATTATGAAGATCGAGTTGATGAGTATATAATTAAAAACGCTGAATTATCAAAAGAGCGTCGTGAATTATCAAAAAAATTAAAAAATTTTAAAGAATCTACAATTGATTAGATCTAATAATTATTGATTAATTCTAAAATATTTATTTTGTTGTATCGCAATGAATGCTATATAGCAAGATGTTTTTTGTATCAATATAAATCAGAGCGTTATGAGCTCATAAAAATGTATGACATTTATTTTATGAACTATAACTACATACGAACGTAATATGACTCATATGAGTTATATTAAACAATTTTTTTTCAAATCCAGCACATTTTATAATGTGATACTGGTAATGTGCTGTTTTGGGTGTGTCTTTTATATTTTTAATTCGCTAAAAGTATGATAGTGATGAATATCAATTTTTTTTAATATATTATGTGTATATTATTATTGTGATATTTTTTGATGTTGATTAAAGTATTTGTATATTTTTTTTTATTTTGTCATTAAAATGTTATTATATTCTTGGTTGGATTCATATTAACTAATGTAGAGTCTATTTTAAAGTATTTATTGTTTATATTATATCCCATAAATATACATATTCTAATGTTAGGAGAAGAGTGTAATTTATATTTTTAATATAAGTTATTTATGGTGTTATAGTTTTGATATTTATCGTTTTGATAATTATGCTAATAATTAATGATGCATTACTATTGGAATATGCTAAAGAAACTTTAGAGATCGAAATTAACGAAGCTCAAAGAATGTTAGATAGGTTAGATGAAAGCATTGTATTTGCTTGTCGTATATTGTTGGATTGTACAGGAAAGGTTGCAGTTTCTGGTATAGGTAAATCTGGTCATATTGGAAAAAAAATCGCTGCTTCTTTAGCTAGCACTGGTACTCCTGCTTTTTTTGTTCATCCTGCGGAAGCTTTACATGGTGATTTAGGTATGATCGGAACACAAGATGTAGTGGTTTTTATTTCTTATTCAGGTCGTGCTTGTGAAATAATTACTTTAATGCCATTATTAATAGATAGCGGTATTCCTGTAATCGCATTTACTGGTGATGTTAGTTCTCCTTTAGCTAAGGGAGCTACGTGCGTTCTTGATATTAAAATACAAAGAGAAGCTTGTCCGATGGAACTTGCTCCTACGTCTAGCACAGTTAATACTTTAATGATGGGTGATGCATTAACAATGGCTCTTATGAGACATAGAGGTTTTAGTTTAGAGCAATTTGCTCGATCTCATCCAGGAGGTAGATTAGGAGCGCAATTATTAAATTGTGTACATCACTTAATGCGCATTGGAGAGCATATTTCGAAAGTTTTTTATACGGTTACGGTAATGGACGCTATGTTTGAATTAAGTCGTACTGGGCTGGGATTAACTGCTATATGTGACAATTATAATTGTGTTATGGGGGTATTTACTGATGGAGATTTAAGACGTTGGATAGTTCAAGGTAAATCTCTTGATGATCCTATTGTTATAGCTATGACTAAACCTGGATATCATATTCCAAAAGAATGGCGTGCAAGTGTAGCATTAAAAGCTTTACATCAGCGAAAAATTACTGCGGCACCAGTAGTAGATCAACTTGGAATGTTAGTGGGTTCAATTAATATGCACGATTTACATCAAGCTGGAATAGAGTAATTATTTAGAGTTATATTTGGTGTATTTTATAATTATGATGATTTTATATAATTCTAAAAAATGATTTTTCCATTTTCTATCACTTGGCTCCTCTGACTGGATTCGAACCAGTGACACACGGATTAACAGTCCGTTGTTCTACCAACTGAACTACAGAGGAACCAGCATCCTATAATGTATATAATATGGGAACAGATATAATAACACAAGTATTTAATGATAATTAGTATAGTTCATAAATTATAGCAATAGTGTGAAGATAGTATATATATTTAAAAGCGATCATTGTATGTTATAAAATATAATATTTTATTGATTTTTAAATAAGGGAGAGATGCCGGAGTGGTTGAACGGAGCGGTTTCGAAAACCGTTTAAAGAAGTAATATCTTTCAAGGGTTCGAATCCCTTTCTCTCCGTTGTTCATAAAAATTAAAAGACGTTGATATTGGCGGTGTTTTAAATTTTGTTATTAAAAGAGTGATAATAATAACAAAAACAATAAGGTTATATTATTAGAGTCTTGTGCTCTTTGAAGTATAATTGTTTAAGCATGATATGCTATTATTAGATAATTGATGATGATATTGTTATTAATATCAAGTATTATTTGATTTTTTTGATTTTGAGATATACGTTATATTTATTATTATTGTTGTATTTGGTGTATTGAAGATTATTTATGCTATGGTGTTATTAATATGTAACAGAAGGGATGATCTCTTTTGTTCTTAGTTTATGATGTCTTATATAACTTATATTTATATTTGTATGCAAGTATTATTAAATACACAGTGGCAAATAATAATATCACTTAGTTTTGGTTAGTTTAAGCAGAAGATTGTATGCATTGATGTTGCTATAAAGTTCATGTGCAGATTTAATTGATAGTAATAAATAATTTTTTGATGTTTACGTTTTCAACGTTTGCACTATTGTTAATTTACATTTATATCTTTAGTGTTTGGTTAACAATCATGTATAGTTATTATTAGTTGATGTGTTTTTAAATTATATATTTTTCAAGAAGATACGTTTTTATAAAAAAAATGAAAGTAATTATGCAACAATAACATTATCAATGTGATTGCTCGAGGAATAGTTTAAATCGTTTTTTATTAATCATAAGAGTGTGTAAATTTTTTGTATATATAATAACCAAAATAAATAAAATTATTTGTATTTGGTATAATTATGACGGTGAGGAAGGGATTTGAACCCTTGATGCATAGATCTTATGCATACATGCTTTCCAGGCACGTTCCTTAAACCTCTCGGACACCTCACCATAACTCTATGAAACAAACAATACATCATGCAAACATAATATAAAATTTTGTGTATTTTAGGTCAAGTATGTTTGATGATAAGATTGTTTATTGTTTATTAATATTAATTAGTAATATATAATTTAATTGGGATATTTAAAAAAATTATTTATGTAGTACGTAAGAGCAAAAATCAGTTAGAAACTAGGTATTATATTAATTATATGATTGCTGTAATCATGGTTACTTTTGTTTATTATGATTGCTATCAAGTAAAAATTTAAAAGAATAATATTTAAATTGAAAATATAGCCCTAATAAAGTAATTAGACCTATTACGCTTAAAACGATCCATGGCAATTGCATAAAATGTTGTTCTTTTCCAATATCGTATAACCATCCGCTACCACTATAACCTAAAGTACCTCCTAAAGCTAAACTTAATTTGCTAAAACCTATATAGCTGCTGCGTGCTTTATAATCTGTTAGTAGCGCTCCTAAAGTTTCTCTTGCAGGTTCAGCAATAATGGAACCAATGTAGAATACACTAATTAATATTAGTAGTGTATGTAAGTTTTTTACTAAACCAATAGGAAATAAACTAATTATCATAGTTATTAATCCTAACATCAAGCGTGTTTCTAATTTGAAATGTTTTTCGCTCCACCAAGTTATAGGAATGATTAGTAATAAAGATAAAACTGCTTCTATGATGTACATCCATTTTATATATGATAATTGTCCAGATATCTCATGAATTCGAATAGGTAGCATTAACATCACTTGAGCCGATAAAATATAATAACCAGTTAGAGTAAAAACATAAATTACAAATCGTTGATTATTGAGTACTTTTTTTATGCCTTCTAATAATGAAGCATGAGAGCTAGAAATTTTGTACGCAGGTAATCTCCAGGCATTAAAAATCCCGGCAATAAAAAACAATGCCGCTCCAGTAAAGCATACTAACTTAAAGTTATATTGTAATAACCATGTACCCAGTGTAATGCCTATAATGGCACACATACTGTCTTCTAGCATTAATATGGAGTAAAATCTGCCTAGTTCCCATGGACGGACTAATTTAATTACTAAGGCAGTTCGTGGTGGATCAAATAATGTTCCTCCTAATGCAGATAATACACATGATAAACATAATAGTATAGGAGTACTCGCGATGCTCATTATAATAAATCCTAATGTTCTCATGAATAACCCAGATACAATCATAGGCTTAGCTCCTAATTTATCAGCGAAGGCGCCACTAAAAATTCCTAGTCCTTGTTGAATAAACTGCCTTAATCCTAAAGCGAATCCTACCAAAAAAGCTCCCCATCCTAGTTGCTCGACAAAATATATTGATATAAGAGGAAAAACAACATAAAACCCTATAACTACAAACATATTATCTATGATTAAAAAATATTTACCTAATCTTCTAGCTTTAGATATTGTATACATGAGTCTCCATTTGTATATTTTTGTATACATTATTGTTTATTATGTGTACGAAAATATTTTAAAATAATTGTGTTTTTTATTTTTAAGCATAGCGTAATTAATATATATCTTCTATTTTATGAGGTATTTAAATAAAGTAATTATTTGTATTTTACATTTTATTTTTTATGTTTTACTCAAATATGATATTTGAACATGTAAAAAATTATGTGAATTAAAGACATAAAATTATATATAGAAAATGTTCTTTTAAGCATCATTAATGGTTTTTGTTAAAGTTAAATCAAACATTTTGAGTAGTTATTTAGTAAAAATATATGGAAATAAGAAATATAATTTTTTTATTAATCATTCGTTTGTAAGTATCATGTTGTGTGTGCATCAGTACATATACATTATATCAGAGATATATGATAATTGTAATTATATGTGCACTGTATTAGTATTACAAATGTAAATTTTTTTAAATAAAAATTGTTATTTATAAAGCTAATTTATAAAATTACATATAACACTGTGCAATTTTTTATAGGTTTTAATAAAAAACAGTGTTTGTGCGTTGTTATTTTCATGCTAAATTTTTAAAAATTTTTTTTTAATATAATGAATCTGTTAAAATATTTAACTGCAATGAGTTCTATAACTGTTTTATCTCGTGTTTTAGGTTTTATTAGAGATACTATTATAGCTCGAATATTTGGTGCTAGTATTATAACAGATGTGTTTTTTATTGCTTTTAAGCTACCTAATTTATTGAGACGAATTTTTGCGGAAGGAGCATTTTATCAAGTTTTCCTCCCTGTATTATCAGAATATCAATGTAGTAAAAGTAAGGAAGACATACGAGATTTTATTGCTGGAGTATCTGGTTGGTTAATAATTACAATAGTTATTGTAGTTGTTGTTGGATTATTGGTAGCACCTTGGATTATTATGGTTACTGCTCCAGGTTTTAACAGTTCTCCTGAGAAGTTTGTTATGACTGTTGCAATGTTTAGAGTAATGTTGCCTTATATTTTATTAGTGTCGTTGACATCATTGATGGGAGCGATTTTAAATTCTTGTAATTTTTTTTTGGTGCCAGCGTTTGCTCCGACTTTTTTAAATATTAGTATGATAATTTTTATGTTATTTGCGGAATATTTGTATTTTTATGTTCCTATTATAGGATTGGCTTGGTCAGTTATTGTGGGGGGGGTATTACAATGTGTTTATTGCTTACCATTCCTAAAAAAAATTAATATGCTAGTTATTCCAAAAATAAAATTGTATGACAATGGGATTTATAGGGTATGTAAATCAATGATACCTGCAATAATTGCTGTTTCAAGTAATCAGATATCTTTAGTTATTAATACTATTTTTGCTTCCTTTTTAAGAGATGGTTCTATTTCTTGGATGTATTATGCTGATAGATTGATGGAATTACCTATTGGAATGTTTGGTGCGACATTAACTACGATTTTGGTGCCATATTTGTCTCGTTTTATTTATAATAAAAATTATGGAGATTATTTTTATTTGATGAATTGGGGTATACGATTGTGTTATATATTAAGTTTACCTAGTGCTATTATTTTGGGGGTTTTATCTGAACCATTAATAGTAACATTATTTAAGTATGGAAAATTTTTAGAATTTGATGTATTAATGACACGGTATTCTGTGATTGCGTATGCGGTTGGACTACCTGGGTTAGTTTTAACTAAGGTATTAGTATCTGGTTTTTATGCACGTCATGATATTAAAACTCCAGTGTATATAGTTATTATTGTGCTTATTTTCACTCAATTTATAAATTTATTATGCATTAATATTTTAAAGCATGTTGTTTTTGCTTGTTCTATTAGTTTGGGTGCATGGTTAAATGCAGGGTTGTTGTATTGGAAATTTAAAAAAAAATATTTATTTAAATTGCAATCGGGATGGTTATTTTTTTGTTTTCAATTAATTATTGCTCTTTTTGTAATGTACATAGTAAGCATTGGATTGTTAATGTGTGTATCTGATTGGGCTCAAGGTAATATGCTTTGTAGATTAATTAGAATGACAGGGATTTTGATGTTAGTTGGTAGTAGTTATTGTCTAACATTATGGTGTGTAGGTATTCGTTTAAAAGATTTTATTTTTTGAGTAAAGATTCATTTTGATTTAATGAAATATACCTTAGTATTACATGTATCTTACTGTTTTAATTCCTAATAAATTTAATCCTTTTTTTAAAATACGTGCGGTAATTAATGCTAGTTTTAATCTACTATATTTTATATGTGTATTGTTGACTTTGACGATGGGACAGTTTTCGTAAAAAGAGGAAAATAATACAGATAATTTGTATAAGTAAGAGCATAGTATGTGGGGAGTACCTTGATTTGCAACTGTAATAATTATTTCTTCAAATTGAAGTAAACAAATTGCTAATAGTATTTCTTCTGTAGTTTCTAATTGAATAGTATTTCTTTCGAATTGTGAATCAAGTTGTTTGAATCGTTTAAAAATAGAAAAAATTCTGGTACATGCATATTGTATATAAGGTGCCGTATTTCCTTCAAAATTTAGCATGCTATTCCAATTGAATATGTAATCTGTAATACGATTTTTTGATAGTTCAGAGTATTTCACGGCACCGATGCTAATAATATGCGCTAGTTTATTAACTTTAGCTAATTTTAAATTGGGGTTTTTATTTAATATTAAACAACGAGCGCGTTCTAAGGCTTCATCTAATAATGTTTTTAGTTTTAACGCATTGCCGGATCGTGTTTTAAATGGTTTACCGTCTGTTCCAAGCATCATACCACATATGTGATGTTCTAATAATACTGATTGTCCTATGTAACCTGCTTTATTAGCGATTTCCCATGCTTGTGTTAGATGTTGTTTTTGACGAGAATCAATATAGTAAATAATTCTATCGGCATGTAGTATCTTGCATCGGTATTTTATGCAAGCAATGTCAGTGGTACTATACAAATAAGCACCATCTTTTTTTTGAATAATTACGCCAAAAGGATCGCCTTGTTTGTTGTGATAATTTTCAATAGGTACGATAGTGGCTCCATTACTTGTGGTCGTTAAGCCTTTATTTTTTAAATCTGATATAATACCAGGAAGCATATCATTGTAAAAGCTTTCTCCTATAGTGTCGCTTTTTTTTAAAGTAATATTTAATCGTGTGTATATTTTCTGATTATTTAATATAGAAATATCTACCAAACGTTGCCATATTTGGCGATAATATTTTTCTCCTTTTTGTAATTTTAAAACATAACTTCGAGATAATTCAGCAAAAGTGGGATCGATATCGTATATTTTTTTAGCTTCTTGATAAAAATGTTCTAGTGTAGATAATTGTATAGTTTTATGTAATAACAATTCAGGCTGTTTATTTTTCTCTATATAAGCTATAAGCATACCAAATTGAGTGCCCCAATCTCCTATGTGATTAGCTCGTATGACATTATGGCCTAAAAAGGATAAGATACGAGCAATACTATCTCCGATAACAGTTGAACGTAAATGTCCAACATGCATTTCTTTTGCAAGATTTGGGCTGGAATAGTCAATGACAACAGTTTTTGGTATAATTGGAGTAAAGCCTAAATTGGACATAAAAAAAATATTATTAATTTGGTGAGATATCCATTGTGGATCTAAAAATATGTTAATAAATCCTGGTTTTTCAATTTTTATTGTTTGAGCAATGTTATTTAGGTTAATAAATTTTATAATTTTTTTAGCAAGTTCTTCTACAGGAAGATTTAATTTTTTAGATATAGTTATTAATCCATTAATTTGATAGTTTCCAAAAATTTTTTTTGTTGATTGTTGTACCTGTATTAGATTAGAAACAGATTCATTTGTGATGATGAGCAAAGCTTGATGAATTTTTTTCAGTAAAAAATTTTGAATGTTCATATAAATATTTTGGAATATAAATATAACTAGAAAAATATTAATTTTTTTATTGATGTAACTCATCAATTAACTTTTACAATTAATACAAATGTTTTTAAATTATATTATATTTTATGTTATATATTTATTGTGTCTCATAATATTCAAATTGTTGAATATTGATTGATAATTGCATGATGTTGTTATACGATTTATTTATAAAAATGTATCAGTAATAATTATTACTACTATAAATATATATTTATACATATCTTTAATGATCCAACAGTGTTAGACGGTGAGTCTATTACAAATGTTAACTACATACATTATTTATTTTTTATGAAATAGTACAATGTTGTTTAAATTAGTATGATTAATATAAGCTACGTTTAATTTAAGTAAATTCAACTATAGTATAGTATAAGTATCTTATGATATTTCATATAGAAATATCAATATAATATTGGAAAAAATTTATTTATACGGGTGTTGTGAACAATATATTAGTATATTGTGTTTCATGTCAATTGCATGTATATGTTTTTTTTGCTATTTTTTCTGTAAAATAGATACTATGTAATTGGATGTTTATGAGTAGAGGTATTGATATGCGCACTGCATATTGTGGTCAATTGAATTTATCCCATGTAGGTTTGGAAGTCATATTATGTGGTTGGATCAACAAATATCGTAGTTTCGGTAAGTTAATTTTTATAGATTTACGCGATCGAGAGGGTTGTGTACAGGTATGTTTTGATGTTGATCAAAACAAAAAAATGTGTATGTATGCTACTGCATTGAAACAGGAATTTTGTATTCAATTAATAGGTACCGTCTGTGCGAGACCTAAAAATCAAATTAATACTAATATGTCTACTGGGGCTATTGAAATAATAGCAAAAGCTTTTACTATTTTGAATACTTCCGATCCGTTACCGTTAGATATTAGTCAAAATAATACTGAGGAAAATAGATTAAAGTATCGTTATCTTGATTTGAGACGTCCGGTTATGTTCCATAGAATAAAAACTCGATCGCGGATTATATCAATTGTTCATCGTTTTATGGAGTTAGAGGGATTTTTAAACATTGAAACACCGATGTTAACGAAAGTTACTCCGGAAGGTTCTAGGGATTATATTGTTCCTAGTAGATTACATATAGGTAAAAATTATGCTTTACCTCAATCCCCTCAAATATTTAAGCAATTGTTAATGATTTCTGGTTTCGACAGGTATTATCAAATTACTAAATGCTTTCGAGATGAAGATTTACGCGCAGATCGTCAGCCAGAGTTTACTCAAATAGATATTGAAATTTCTTTCATGATGACACAAAAAATACAAGAATTGATGGAGATTTTTATTCGTATTATTTGGCGTGAAATTTTGCATGTAGAATTGGGAACTTTTCCCCGTTTTACATATTCTGATGTAATGAAACGTTTTGGATCTGATGCTCCAGATTTGAGAAATCCAATAGAAATGTTTGATATATCATATTTATTTAGGTCAACATATATTAGATCATTATTTGGAATAGATAATATCAATACTCAAATAATAGCTATGAAAGTGCCTAATGGTGGAAAACTAACGCAAAGACAGATTGATGAATATATTTACTATTCTAAAAAACGTGGTTTACAGGAATTAATGTGGGTTAGGGTCCAATGTATTGATAATGATTTTGCTAAAAAAAAGATGCAAGGATCAGCTGCTAATTTTTTAGATGAGCTAACATTGGATGTTATTTTACAGAAAACTAATACCAAGAATAATGATATTTTATTTTTTGGATTTGGGGATAATCAAAATTTATCTATCACAAAAATATTAAGTTCTTTAAGATTTAAATTAGGCAATGATCTTTGTTTAATTAAAAAAGACTCTTGGGCTCCATTGTGGGTAATAGATTTCCCGATGTTTAAAAAAAATAGCGATGGTGCGCTTATATCTATGCATCATATGTTTACTGCTCCAAAAAATTGCGATGTCCAAACTTTAAAAAAAGGTCCATTATTAGTAACTTCAGAAGCTTATGATATGGTAATTAATGGTTGTGAGGTTGGTAGTGGATCAGTGCGTATTCATTCATTTGATGTACAACAAGTAGTATTTAATATTTTAGGTATTACTAAATGCGCACAGAAAGAAAAATTTGGGTATTTATTAGATGCATTAAAATATGGAGCGCCTCCACATGCTGGTTTGGCGTTTGGATTAGATCGATTAGTTATGTTGTTAACTGGAGCTAATAGTATTCGAGAGGTAATCGCATTTCCTAAAACTACGGCAGCGGTAGATATGATGGCTGGTGCTCCTGATTGATTTATATTGTTAGGTAAAACTGATGAGTTATGTGTTTATAGTTATAGTTTAGTATTTTAGAACAGTAGTTCTATGAACTGTATTAGGAAAGAACCTAATACAGTTATTTCAAATATTTTGAAATGTAAAAGTAATCAATAGAATATTTTAATTTGCATGTTATTTATCGAAAAATATATGAGTGATGTGATTTTTTACTGAAAGATAACATTAATATTAAAGTCGTTTTATTCTTTTCTATAATATTTTCTTTTTAATTTTTATTAAGAATGATTTTTTTATTTATTAGAGATCGTAATATAGGTTAGTAATGAGTGTGTAGTATTATAGTTAGTGCTATTAAATTATTATATTGTTATTTGTATAGGCGTTATTTTGTAATGTTGTCTGTATCTTTATTAATGATTGTGATTATGATAGTTTGGGGATTTTTTGTTCCGTGTACATTAAACAAAAATAAAAAAAATTATAATCAATCATCTGTTGTAAAAAAAAACGAGTTTCATCAATCTGAAATTATAAAAAATGAGAAATTTTTTAATAATGCCATGATATATTCTAGTATTTTACAGAGATATCTATATTTTAATAAATTATCAAAAGAAGCAAACATATATAATTATATAGTGTCTCAGGATGATGTATTAGGTAAAATTTTAATAGAATATAGCAGTAGTGGTGTTGATAGATCTGAAATTACTCTTTTACTACAACAGTATCCGATATTAAGACAGATAAAAAAGGGACAAATACTTTCTTGGATTATAATTACAAAAAAAAAATTGCAATGTTTAATTTGGGATATTTTTCCTCAAGAAAGTCGTATCTATAATCGTATGGATACTAATTTTACAGAAGGCATTATCAGAAGTTTAACTCCATTGAACGATGGGTTATCTTCTACAATTTTATTTATAGGTGAATTAGGTGGAACATTTATTAACAGTGCTCGTTCCTTAGGAATAGAAGAAAATTGTATTACAGATATAATTAATGCATTCAAATATCAATTAAATTTTCATAAATTGCATCAAGGAGATAGATTTGCTGTATTAATATCAATAACTATGAATAATAACCACAATTTTAACAGTAAATTGCTTGGAGTTAGATTATATACTGCTGGTAAAGATTATTATGCATTTCGTGCGAATGATGGTAAATTATATGATCGTGAGGCTGTAAGTTTAAGAAGAAATTTTATACGATTTCCTACATTAAAACCATTTCGTATATCTTCTAATTTTAATTTAAATAGATTGAATCCCGTGACTGGACAAGTCTCTCCTCATGCTGGAGTTGATTTTGCTGTTCCAATTGGTACTCCAATCTTCTCCGTGGGAGACGGTGAAGTTATTGTAAGTACATATAGCAAAATTGCTGGTAATTATGTGGCAATTAAACATAGTTGTCATTGTACAACTCGGTATATGCATTTGAAAAAGGTATTAGTTAAACCTGGTCAAAAAGTTAAATTAGGTGATAATATAGCATTATCTGGTAATACAGGTCGATCGACAGGCCCTCATTTACATTTTGAGATGTGGATTAATCATCGTCCCGTAAATCCATTGACTACTAAAGTAGTAGATGTTGATAAACTGTTAGGAAATGAACGTATAATATATTTAAATAAAGTTAAAGAGATGCTTCCTCAACTACGTTTTGATTAAGATTGATTTTAATTTTTTGTAATTTTTTCTATTGATTATAATTTTTTATTTGGTTTATTTTTATTGCTTACAATATTTTATAAAGAATAAATATTTAAGTTCTATTATAGGAACTGTACATATTTGTGTATATAATGACATATATGTTTGTGAGTTCGATTGTAGTTTTAAAAATATATGTGTGGTTTAGTGAAAATAATAAATTATTCTACTTGTAAAATGCGACTAATATTGATTACGTCGCGTGGATTGTATATATCATTTTGTATTACAACTACTAATTCTCCAGATAATAAGAATCCCTGGTTTCGTAATAAATTGCTAGCATATTTAACGTCTGCTATGTTATCGCCTGTTCGGTTAAAATAAATAGGAATAACTCCTTTATAGAGAGTAACTATATTTAAAGTATGTTTGTGTTGGGATAGCGCAAAAATAGGTAATTTTGAATTGATACGAGACATTAATAATGTAGTACTTGCGAATTCAGTTAAGGCAATGACAGCGCTTACTCCTTCTAAATGATTAGCAGTATACATTGCCGACATGGCGATTGCTTCTTCTATGCTATTAAATTTTTTTTTTTGATTAATGCATTTTAAAAAATTGATGTTGGATATTTTTTCAGCACCTAGACATACGTTAGCCATAGTTGTTACAGTTTCAGATGGATATTGGCCTGTAGCAGTTTCAGCAGATAACATAACTGCGTCAGTACCATCTAATACTGCATTGGCCACATCCATGACTTCTGCTCGGGTAGGCATGGAGTTATGAATCATAGATTCCATCATTTGAGTTGCAGTAATGACCGCGCGATTAAGAGCACGTGCTCTTTGTATTATCTTTTTTTGCATACCTACTAATTCTGGTTCTCCAATTTCTATTCCTAAATCTCCTCGAGCCACCATTACTGCATCTGATGCATAAATAATGTCGTCTATTGTTTCATCGGATGCAACTACTTCTGCGCGTTCTATTTTAGAAATAATTTTTGCATGACTACCAGCATCAATAACTAATTTTCGTGCACAATTTAAATCTATACTGCTACGTGGAAATGATATCGCTAAATAATCAACTCCAATTTGAGCTGCAGTAATAATATCAATTTTATCTTTATTTGTTAATACTTTTGCTGCGAGCCCTCCTCCTAATTTGTTTAGTCCTTTATTGTTAGACAACATACCTCCAACAATTACTTTAGTATATATTTTGGTATTATGTATGGTTATTACTTGTAACTGAATTCTGCCATCGTCTAATAGAAGTAGATCGCCTGAACGTACATCTTGCGCGAGTTCTTCGTAATCAACACCCACACATTGATGATCACCTTTATTGTTTGTCATCATGGTATCAATTAAAAAGTTATCCCCAGATTTTAAGTATATTTTGTTACCTTGAAACGTTGAAATACGAATTTTAGGGCCTTGTAAATCTCCGAGAATAGCAACATATTTACATAGTTTAGAAGCGATTTCACGTACTTTTTTCGCTCGAGTAAAATGTTCTTTTTTTTCTCCATGAGAAAAATTTAGTCGCACTATATTTGTGCCGGAAACAATTATTTTTTCAAGGTTGTTATCTTTATCTGTAGCAGGACCTAAAGTAGCGATAATTTTGGTTCTTCTTAGTTGTCTTAACATAATAATTCCTCATGAAATTGAAATATAATAACAAGTATTAAAGAATAGTGATTATTCGTTATGTTGTGGATATAATATTACTTATGTTATTTTACATTAAATTATAATATATTATATGATAGTATATGATTATGTATAGAATATTTATTCCTGATATTTATAATGTGATTAATTGATATTTTTTAAAATTGATATAAAATAATATAGTATTATAAGTTTTAATAATTGTATGTGGATAATATAAGCATATAGAAATTACAATCATAACGGGGTATTTTTGTTTATTTCATGGAAATAAAACTATTTTATTATGAACAAATTTGTAACATGGTAGTTTTGTTGTTATAATAACTCTGTTTTTATTTGTTTTTTTTGTTCTTAAAGATATTAAATTTATGATATGTGTTTTAATTATATATCTTTAAAAGTTATAGAAAATAACTAAAAATATCATGAAAATAAAAGGTGTTTTTTATTACTATTAGTATTATAAATGATACTTAATTGTTATGGGTTGGGGTTTTGTATATATTAATTTTATTAAGTAATTCTGTTTGATATTTTAATTCAATCTAATAAATGTGAACTTATTATACAATTTATTTGTGTATAATGGATATTAAGAAAGTTATATTCATATAAATAACATATCAGAGAATATAAATGCAAGCAACATCTATTACTCAAGCATGTAATTTAATTATTTTTGGAGCCAAAGGCGATTTAACACGTAGGAAATTGTTTCCTTCGTTATACCAATTGGAAAAAATGGGAGCTATTCATCCTGATACACGTATTATAGGAGTAGGTCGAGCAGAATGGAGTCTTATGATGTATATTGAAGTTGTATATGCTGCTTTAAAAACATTTATGCAAGAGCCTATTGATGAGGCATTATGGCATATCTTTAAATCGCGACTTGATTTTTGTAATTTAGATGTTCATCAAACTACCCGATTTGTTTTTTTGTTAGATAAATTAAAAAATATAGACGTGATAACAGTAAATTATCTTGCCATGCCCCCTGACACTTTTGGTGTAATATGTAAAGGGTTAAGTACTATTGGACTAAATAAAGCATTGAATCGTGTAGTTATAGAAAAACCATTGGGCACTAATTTAGCTTCTGCTCGTATTATTAATCAGCAGATATCAGAATATTTTGAGGAGAAACAAATTTATCGTATTGATCATTATTTGGGGAAAGAAACAGTGTTGAATTTGTTGGCATTGCGTTTTGCAAATTATTTGTTTTCTTCAAATTGGGATAATAGTACCATTGATCACGTGCAAATTACTGTGGCGGAAGAAGTAGGTATTGAAGGTCGTTGGAAATATTTTGATTCGATGGGACAAATGCGTGATATGATACAGAGTCATTTATTACAGATTTTAACTATTATAGCCATGGCACCTCCATCTAATTTAAGTGCTGATTGTATTCGAGATGAAAAAGTTAAAGTGCTTCGTTCTCTACGGAAAATTGACTGTAGTAATATACATGATGTTACGGTGCGTGGGCAGTATACGTCTGGTTTTATTCAAGGAAAACCAGTTCCAGGTTATTTAGAAGAAGAGGGGGCTAATAAAATCAGTAATACTGAGACATTTGTTTCTATTTGTGTTAATATAGATAATTGGCGTTGGGCTGGTGTTCCATTTTATCTGCGTACTGGAAAAAGATTACCAACTAAGTGTTCTGAAATTGTAATTTGTTTTAAAAAACCAATGATTAATTTGTTTCCTGATTCTTATAAAGAATTGCCTAATAATAAGTTGACTATTCGATTACAACCAGACGAAGGTATAGATGTTCAAATTTTAAACAAAATACCCGGGTTAGGTCATAAGCATCGATTACGAACTACTAAACTAAATTTAAGTTTCTACGAAACTTTTTATCCAGAACATATAGTTGATGCATATGAGCGTTTATTGTTAGAAACTATGCGTGGAATTCAGGCATTGTTTGTACGTCGTGATGAAATAGAAGGTGCTTGGGCATGGGTTGATTCTGTGATTGAAACTTGGGAGTTGGAAAATAATATTCCCCAGTTGTATCAGGCTGGTACTTGGGGGCCTGTAGATTCCATGACTATGATTGCTAAAGATGGGCGTTCTTGGAACGAATATAAATTATATATGTGATAATTTTTTTGTAAATTATTAATAATCATTGATTCTTTAGTATCATTAATAGATGAAATTTTATAATTGTCATTATTTTTAAAGGATATCTGTGGCAATTGAATGTTTTTAATTATTTAAAAATAATATAAAAAATATTTATATATAATATAAGAGATTATTTAAACTTGAGAATTATGAATATAATTGTTTGTTGCTCAAATGTTTAAGTGTTTTGTTAAAGAGGAAAATGGTTTTTATGACGCGTATTATATTATTTTTGATTACTAATTTATCGGTAATGATACTATTCGGTAGTATATTAAGTGTATTGGGGTGTTGTTCTTCCACCACATTGGGGTTAATGAGAACAGCTGGGATATTTGGTTTTGGAGGAGCTCTTGTTTCTTTATTTTTATCAAAATCTGTGGCTTTATCTACAGTTAATGGCGTGATAATTAGCAAAGCATCTAATGATGTAGAATATTGGTTACTGAGAATAATACATGATCAAGCTAAAAAATTAAAAATCGTTTCGCCACAGTTAGCTGTTTATGATGCTATGGATATGAATGCTTTTGCTACAGGAGCAAGAAGAAATGCAGCACTAATAGCTGTCAGTACTGGTCTTTTAAAAAATATGAGTAAAGAATCTATTGAAGCTGTTGTCGCTCATGAAATGAATCACATCGCTTCTGGAGATATGATTACTATGACTCTTATTCAAGGTGTCATAAATACTGTCGTGATTTTTGTATCACGTAGTATTGCTAAATTGATTGCTTACTGGATGTCCTTTATGCGTGATCAAGATAATACAGAGTTAGAAATCTATAGTAATAATAATTATAGTGATATAAATAATTCTTTAGTGTATTTCGTTGTATCAGCATTTTTAGAGGTTTTTTTTGGCATGTTTGCTAGTATAATTGTTTTTTGGTTTTCACGGCACCGTGAATTTTACGCGGATGCTGGAGCCGCTAAACTAGTAGGATGTAAAAATATGATTTTTGCTTTACAGGAGTTACAGCATAGTCATGAACCTATAACATCTAATAATATTGTTACGTTATATATTAATAGTGTAAAAAAAAATATATTTAGCGATTTATTTGCATCGCATCCTTCTATAGATAAAAGAATAGAAGCATTACGGCATGGTATTTATTTAGATAAATCATCTTATTTTTTATAAATATAAAAGTCTGTAATTAAAGATAACAATTATGGTTTCATGAGTGTGAATAATAATCACTCATGTTAATTATGAAGTAAAGAAGTCTATGTTATTTGTGTATAGTATTTTTTATGGTTATAATATTTTTATGGGGATATTTATTTTAATTGTTGTTATATTGTAAAAATGGCGAAGAAATTTGTTTTGTTTTTAGTTTTTATGTGGTAGAAATAGTAGTCGTAGAAAAATTTTTATTATATTTAGTTTTTTAGATATTATTGTTAACTGCATGAGTTGATTTGTATGAATGAGTTTATACATTGTTATTAATGTAGTTTAGTTATTGAGATATTATCATTAACAATAATAGAGCTAAAAATAAATGAATATTTTATATATTGTTGCTACAGATTATATAATTATGTAATTATATGATAAAATGTCAGGTAAACCGAGATATGTTTCCGTATATAGGTAGTATTTTGATAATTCAGTAAAGAAGTGTTATGTATGAATAATATAATTTCCTCTTATTTGAATGTTTCACGAGAATAATAACTCTGGTTTGTCTTTTAATCGCTGTTACGGCAAATGTAAACACTCTAAAGGAAATACGTAAGATGGCAAAAATTAAAGGTCAAGTAAAATGGTTTAATGAATCTAAAGGTTTTGGTTTTATTACGCCGTCGGATGGCAGCAAAGATGTATTTGTACATTTTTCTGCTATTCAAGGAAATGGATTTAAGACTTTGTCTGAAGGACAAAGCGTGGAATTTGAAATTCAGGATGGACATAAAGGCCCATCTGCTGTGAATGTGACGGCGTTATGATGATTTATGTATAGTTATTTATATTATTAAAATAATAATAATATAAGATTGTTTTGAAAATAAACAGCGAGTATCGTGGTACAAATTTACTGTTGATATGACATACATAGTACTTTTTTAGGCATCAAATATATACAGATATATAATATAGTTTAGGTACTAATGTGTTAATTTAGTAATTTTGCTGAGATCTGAGAATAATGGATGATGGTTGCAGCTGTGCTGGCGCTATTGCTTGAAAAAGAGAGCCTATGATATGTATGAGACATTATCATACATATCATAGGCTCTCTTTTTCAAGGTTTTATTTACACTAAAGACTTAGTAGTCCTGTCCAATATCCAAAAATTCCAATCCCGAAAAATCCCATAATAATCCATAGTGCATTTATTTTGTTATTTAGCAACCACATACAAGAAAATGTTAATAATAAAGGAATAAATCCAGGCATAAGTTGATCTAAAATATTTTGTACAGTTGTAACTATTGTATTTCCATTATTATCAGTAATTTTAGATAACACACATGGTATGTTTACGTGTGTCCATTTGTTAACTAATGCTCCCATAACAAATAAACCTAAAATTGAAGAACCTTCTGTTAGTTTTCGTAACACTCCCCCTCCCATATCATTAACAATGCTAATTCCTTTTTTATAGCCATATGTAATGCCATAATAACGGGTAGTTAATCTAGTTGTATTAAATAAAATAAAAAATAAACACGGTCCCAATAAGTTTCCGCTAATAGCGATTCCAGCTCCTAAGGCAGCAAATACCGGTCTAAGGGTTCCCCAAAATATCGGATCTCCCACTCCAGCAAGAGGTCCCATCAACCCTACTTTTAAACCATTAATAGAAGCATTATCTACAGTAGTAGCACCATTGGCTTTTTGTTCTTCCATGGCCATAGTAACTCCTAATATAGGGGCAGCAACATATGGGTGTGTATTAAAAAATTCTAAATGTCGTTTAATTGCTTCTTTTTGTTCGTTGCTGTTTTTGGGATATAAACGTCGAATTACTGGAATTATGGAAAAACAAAATCCTAATGCCTGCATACGCTCAAAGTTCCAAGATCCTTGGAAAAGATTAGATCGTATAAAAACTGCGCGTATATCATTTTTTTTTAGTTTTATTTTTTTTGTTTTAATATAGATTTTTTGAGGATTATTAATCATGATAATTACCTATTAATCTAATTCATCATCAATTTTATTTGTGGATCGAACAGGTGAGTTAGAAATATTTTGTGTTGTAACTTGATTATAGCGCGGAGACAATTGGATATATAGAATAGCCATAACTACACCAATGACTCCTAATGCGACTAAATTGAAATCGGTAAAGGCTGTGATAACGAATCCTAAATAAAAAAATGGCATTAAATATCCGGTTCGCATCATGTTTATAACCATAGCATAGCCAACTACAACAATAATACCTCCAGCAACGTTTAAACCATTAGTTATTACTTCTGGAATTGCATGGAGTATACGATGCACAGGTTCAGTACCAACGGAAATTCCAACAATAGTGGCTGGAATGGCAACACGCATAGCTTGCAACATAAGAGCTGTAACATGAATATAGCTTAAAATTTTAATATCACAGCGTTCTGCTGCTGTGTCAGCAGCATGCTGAAACGCTACAGTAATAGAGCGTACAATAATAGTTAATACTTGCCCAGCAGCAGCTAATGGAATAGCTAAAGCGATGCCTGCGCTAATAGGTTGTTGTCCCACAATGACTAAAATAGTAGAAATGATTGCAGCTAAAGCAGTATCAGGGGCTACAGCAGCTCCTATATTCATCCATCCTAGTGCTATCATTTCCAATGTACCTCCAATAATGATCCCTGTTTTTATATCTCCCAAAATTAATCCGATGAGTGTACAGGCTATTAATGGTCTATGACATTGAAATTCATCAAGTATTGAACCCATTCCTATAATACAAGATATAAGAAATAATAAGATAATTTGAAGTGTGTTAATTTCCATTTCATTTTCCTGAATATATGAAAATAAAAACATTGCATTAGTGTGGTATGTATATAAAACTGTTAAATAAAAATACGTAATTTAAGTGAATTAAGAATTATTGATTTTTTTTATTAATTGCATCATTTTTAATGATGGATCTGATGGTACTTTACGTGCTTCTAATTCAATACCATATTGATCTAGTTTTTTAAAAGCTTCAATATCTGCTTTATTCACTGATATAGAATCATTTATTTGCTTCTTATCTTTATAAAAAGCCATTCCTCCAATATTTACTGTTTTGATAGGAATTCCATCTTCAACAAGACGTAAAACATCTGTAGGATTAGTGAATAACATGATAACTTTATCGCCAGCATATTTAGGGTTATTATATACACGTATAGTTTTGTTGATATCTATAACATGAGCGGTTATTCCTGGAGGTGTTACTTGAGTAAGTAAAGTTTTTCGGATTGTGTCTTTAGATACTTCATCGTTTACTACAATAATACGTTTAATGTTGTATTCTTTAGCCCAACGAGTGACTACTTGCCCATGAATTAATCTATCATCAATACGTGCTAAACAAATAATCATATGGTTTTTGGGGTTAGTATTGTTTTCATGTAATGGTGAAGGTATGAAGGTGCTTGCAGTAGTATTTTTTGCATCATGTGAATGATGGTTATGCATTAAAGAATATTTTACTGATTTTATGCTTTCATTACCAGATTTTAATGCAATTTGTACTAGTTCCTGAAAAGAATGGATATCATCGCGTGCCATAAAAACTTCAATTAACATAGGGATGTTTATCCCTGTAACAACATCGTATTTTTCTTTGTTTAACACGATACTGTGAGCGGCATTAAAAGGGCTTCCTCCCCAGGTGTCTACTAGGAATAATACACCTGCGCTTTTATTAAGTTTCGATAAATGTATTTGATATTTTTTAATTAGTATTTCAGTATTTTCTTCGGGAAGTAAGTCAACCCATGCAACGTTTTTTTGTTGTCCTACAATCATTTCAGTAGTTTTAAGTAATTGTTCACATACAGAACCGTGAGCCCCTAATATAATAGCAATAGTCACTATTTTTTCCTCTTTTATGTATTTTTAGTGATTTCACTTGTTATTTTAAGCGATTTATTTCGGTTTTTAAAACAATAAGTATATATCTTTAGTTGTGTATCGTACTACTTAATAATGTATTATATATTAAATATGATATATAGGCTAACGTTTCTTTGACACATATAAAATAAAATTATATATAATTATTTCAGTTACTTTTGATTTTTTTTAATTAATGTAGATTAAAATGATCATTAGATACTAAAAAAAACCTATTAGGTTATACTATTTTTTTTATAATAATGCATTATCTTTAATGTTAATATGTTTGTTTTTAATAATTTACAAAGATATGTTATGCCACATCAACAATGGTAATATCACTACTTAAGTAATATTCATATAATTTATAGGTGATATATGTATTGACTGTTATTAATACCCTCCTCTACACAAGCGATAAAAATGATCGTGTTTGATTTATTGCTTATAACTTCATTATGTAATCAGATATTTTAATATGTTTATATAAATATGCCATGAAATGATTTGTTATTTAATATTCAATGGAGATTATCGTGGAATTTTTAACAGACATATCAATGTGGATAGGATTATTAACATTAGTGATTTTAGAAATTGTACTTGGTGTAGATAATCTTGTTTTCATTACTATTTTAGCTGATAAACTTCCAAAAAAACAACGTGAACGTGCATGTATTATTGGTTTAACATTAGCGTTAATAATGCGTGTAGCATTATTAACTTTGATTTCATGGTTTGCTACTCTTACGCATCCATTGTGTAAGATTGTTGGTTTTTCATTTTCTGGTAGAGATTTAATTTTATTATTTGGTGGTATTTTTCTTTTATTTAAAGCAACCACTGAATTGCATCAACAATTAGAATATAAAGTGCATAGTCATACTAGCCGTGGATATGCTAGTTTTTGGGTAGTAGTAATACAAATTGTAGTATTTGATGCTATTTTTTCTCTTGATGCAGTGATAACAGCTGTTGGAACAGTAGAAAATTTAACAACAATGATAATAGCAGTTGTTATAGCAGTAGTTCTTATGTCGTTATCATCTCGTTTATTGATTAATTTTATTAATAGTCATCAAACTGTAGTAGTTTTATGTTTGAGTTTTTTATTAATTATTGGTTTGAGTTTAATTGCAGAGGGAATCGGATTTTATATACCAAAAGGTTATTTATATGTTGCTATTGGATTTTCGGTGTTAATTGAATTGTTCAATCAAATTGCTTACTGTAATTCTATGAAGGGTCAATCAACTAAATCAATGCGTGAACGTACTGCAGAAGTAATTATGAGATTAATGGGTAATGCAGTAGAATGGAATTTTGTTGCAGAAAAAAATTCTTTAGATTCCTTACCAAAAACACATTTTGCTGAAGAGGAGCGTCATATGATTACTGGAGTGTTATCATTAGCTTCACGCACCTTACGTAGTATAATGACTCCTCGTAATGAGATTTCATGGTTGGATACTCAAAAACCAGTACAAGAATTATATTCTACGTTAATGAATACTCCTCATAATATGTTTCCAGTATGTAATGGTGAATTAGATCAATTAATAGGAATTGTTCGTGCTAAAGATTTAATGGCAGCTATTGCTAATGGAGAGCAAGTGGAAACACATGCTTCAGAAAGTTTGCCTGTTGTAGTTCCAGAAACTTTGGATGTCTTGAATTTGTTAAAAGAATTGCGACGTGCGAAAGGTAGTATGGTGATTGTATCTAATGAGTTTGGTATTATTCAAGGTTTAATAACTCCATTGGATGTTTTGGAAGCTATAGCGGGGGAATTTCCTGATGAAGATGAAACACCAGAAATTGAAATCATTAACAATGGAACAGGTTGGTTAGCAAAAGGTAGTATGGATTTGCATGCATTACAACAAGCATTACAGGCTCACGATTTAGTACACGAATGTTATCATGTCGCTTCTTTAGCTGGATTATTATTATCTCGTTGTGAGCGTATACCAAAAGAGGGTGACGTATTGATAATCAATAAATGGCGTTTTATAATTCGAAAAATGATAGAGTATCGTATTGAATTAGTGGAGATAGAACGTTTTGTTTTTTCTAATGATATATATAAGTAACAGTATTTATGTGTACACGTATCTGGAAGTAACATTGTACACGAGTAAGTTGAAGTGTAATTATTTTAAATAAAATTTTTTAAATAGCGGTAACAATAACGTGGATACTTTATCTTTCATTTCTTGGTATTCCAAGTCTTCGTCGCTGTCAAAAACAATACCACTTCCTACTGAACAAAAGAGGTGTTGCTTTTCAGCTAATAGTGTTCTAATAGCAATATTGATATCCATGTTTCCACAACAACTTAAGTATCCAATGCTACCCGACCAAATGCTTCGACATTGTGGTTCAAGTTGTTCAATTAATTTCATTGCTTGAATTTTTGGGGCTCCAGTTATAGATCCGCCTGGAAAGCATGCACGTAATAAGTCACAAGCAGAAAAATGATTAGAAAGTGTTCCTGTAATTGTGCTGACCATATGATGTACTCCTGGAAATGATTGGATATCAAATAATGTAGGTACACTAATACTACCTGGTACAGCTACTTTTCCAATATCATTTCTTAGTAAATCAACGATCATTAAATTTTCTGATCGATTTTTTGTAGATTTAGATAGCTTAATAATTTGATGATAATCATCTTGTACGTTTTTTAATCTAGGTAGTGTGCCTTTAATGGGTTGGGTTTTAATATTGGTTTTATGTAATTCTAAAAAACGTTCTGGAGATAAACTGAGTATACTTAATTTATTTGGTAATCGAATAAAAGCTGAAAAAGGTGCATAATTATAATGTAATAAATAACGAAATGCGATCCATTCGTCTCCTATATATGGAGCGGAAAAACGTTGAGAAAGACATACTTGATAACAATTTCCTGAAATTATATGTTTTTTTATGATATGAAATTTTTGTGAATATTCAGATCGACTAATATTACTTTTCCATGGTTGCATAAGACGAAATGATGTACTAGAAAAATGATGATTATTATATATATGTTGTTGTTTATGTATCCAGGTTAATATTTTGTTAGGATCATCATGAGTAATAAGATAATTTTTACAAAGTTTATGATCTGCAATAATCGTCCATCGGTATAATCCAATTGCCATGTCTGGAAAAGAGAGGTCTTGCTTTGCTAACTTTGGTAATGATTCAATATATCTTATGAGATCATATCCAAATACACCTAAAAATCCACCTTGAAATGGTAACTGATGACTACTATATGTTTTCATATTAGTAATATGAATATATTTTTTTAATAAAATAAATGGATCTGTGTTACTAATTTGATGACTTTTATTATAAGAAATTTTAGTGATGTTGCTTTTGGTGATTAACGTTAACGTTGGATCAGTTACTAGTATGTCAAAGCGACTATCCGGGTGTTTATTGTTATAACCAGAATACAACAACATAGACCATGCTGTGTTAGACAAAGGTTCAAAAAGATTCAGTATAGTGTTGGGGTGATAAGGTAATTCTATAAGATGTATTCTCATTGACAATATATACTTTCCTTTATGGTTTTTGGAATATGCTCTTATTATTTTAGTTATATGTATAACAATAAAACACATGTATTATTACATAATGTTTGATGATTTATAGAAAATTAAAGAATATATAATAATATATATATATATTTTATATGTATCAAATTTAATTGTTTTGAAAATTGTGTTTTTATAATAATTTTAAAATTTTAATGATCAGAAAACATGTATTATTATGTCACAACAATTAGTTTATATATTGTCGATATTATATATTAAAATATTAATATAATTTCAAATTTTAAAATGTTAGTTGAGTTTAATAAATATTTAATACATTATCGAAAATGTTGTATGCAAAATATTGTTTGATTTGTACTTTCAGGTTATATATGAATTTTATTTGTGTTGTTATGTGATATGTCTATTCGAATTTTGGCTTTTGATACTACTACTGAGTTATGTTCTGTTGCTTTAATGATCGATCATAATATATATGATCATAAAATTTTAGCATTAAGGAGTCATTCAGAAAAGATATTGCCTATGATTAATCAATTATTAATAGAAATAGGTGTTACTTTGAAATCTCTTGATTGTATTGTATTTAATAGGGGTCCAGGTAGTTTTATAGGGGTACGTATTGGAATAAGTGTTGCGCAAGGTTTAGCATTAGGAGCTGATTTGCCTTTAGTGGAGGTATCTTCTTTGGGGACATTGGCGCAAGGAGCGTGGCGTGTTTTTTCTGTTACACACGTGATATCTACTATTGATGCGCGTATGGGTGAATTATATTGGGCGTGTTATCGTAGGGTGAGTGATGAAGGTTATTGGATGGGTGGTGATAATGAGTCTATTGTAACGCCGGATATAATTGCGAAAGAATTAACGTGTTGTAGTGTTTTAACACAGGGTGATTGGGCGCTTGTAGGAACAGGTTGGAATGATTATCCAGTGTTAGCGTGTATACAAATGAGTAGTGATATGATTGTTTTAAAGAAGAGTGTTATGTTCCCTGAAGCACAGGATATGCTTCCTTTAGGAATGTGTAGTTGGAGAAAAAAAATATTTCTTAAACCAGACCAGGTGCAACCTATTTATTTGCGTAATGCAGTAGTTACGAGGAAATATAAATATAAGGTTTAATTTTATTGAATATGTAGCAATGTGTAAAGATATATATGTTTTTGATGGTCGTTAAACAAAAGTGTAATGTATATATTTTATGACATAACAAGATGTGATGATATGATTGAGTATAAAATTGTTTTCTAATATAAAGTGTGATATGAGTTATTCATATATTTCATTATAATTTTTTAGATGGTAACATAAATGCATTCATTGGGATATTGATTGAGAATCATAGGAGATATGAGTAGAATTTTGTATTTTTTTGTGTATTTTAATGATAATTTTATTTATAGAATGAGAGAGTTGTGTTGTAAAAGCATTGATTGTTGTTTTGATGAAAACAATGATAGGAGGTTTTTGTTATGTTTTTTCATTAAAAAAAATAATTTTGCATTTTAAAACAGATGTATTGTTGTTTTTCTTTTCTAATTGAATTGAAAGTATATGTGGATCATGCGTATATTTACTTATTGTTTTAATTAAATCTTTTTTTAATTGAGATAGATAATATTGATGAAAGTGATTTCTAATACTGTTTTCAGCAATGACTTCTTTTAGTCTTTTTTTAGCAATATCGGCTGGTGTTTTTTTTTTAAAAAAAAATAAATTTACTAATACCATAATAATATTATCTCTTGAACAATCGTTTTAAAAAATTAATTTTTTTTTCTTCAGTAAAGCGAAAAGGACATGGATTACCTAATAAGCGATCTACTGTGTCTGAGTAAGCTTGTCCTGCATGAGATTTGGTATCTAAAATAACTGGTTCGCCTTGATTAGATGCCTTTAATACCGATTTATCTTCTGGTATAACACCTAATAAAGGAATTCTTAATATTTCTATTACGTCTTCTAAACTAAGCATATCTCCTTTTTGAACACGGATAGGATTATATCGAGTGAGTAATAGGTGTTCTTTGATTGTTTCTATGCCATTTTCAGAACGTTTGGATTTAGATGCTAAAATACCTAGAATGCGATCTGAATCATGTACTGATGAGATTTCTGGATTGGTGGTGATAATTGCTTCATCTGCAAAATATAAAGCTGCTAAAGCTCCACTATCAATACCTGCAGGAGAATCACATATTATAAATTCAAAGTTCATTTTATTAAGATTATTTAATATTTCTTCAACTCCAGTATGGGTTAAAGAATTTTTATCACGTGTTTGTGAAGCAGGTAGAATGTATAAACAATCAGTATGTTTATCTTTAATTAGTGCTTGACGCAATGTAGCTTCACCTTGGATTACATTAATAAAATCATATACTACTCTGCGTTCACATCCCATAACTAAATCAAGATTACGTAAACCAATATCAAAATCAATGACGGCTGTTTTTTTTCCTTTAAGTGCTAATCCGGTGGCGAGAGCTGCGCTTGATGTTGTTTTACCCACTCCTCCTTTTCCTGAAGTGATAACTATTATACGTGTCATAAACACATTCCTTATTGAGTAGGATACATTATAAATTTTGAATTATAAGCGTATCATCTTTTAAACTAAGTCTCACTGCTTTACCTGAAAATTCTTTTGGAATTTGATCGCTTAGCCAATAATGCCCTCCAATAGATACCAGTTCAGGGGATAAATGAGTGCAAAAAATTTGGGATTCCTCACTGCCAGATGCACCAGCTAAAACACGTCCTCGCATTATTCCATAAATATGAATATTGCCGTCAGCAATAATTTCAGCTCCAGTACTAACATTTGCAATAATGATTAAATCTCTGTTACGAGCATATACTTTCTGTCCAGAACGTATTGGTTTTTCTATTAATTGTGTTTCTAAGGTTATTGGAGTTTTTTTATGTAAATATGTTGAAAAATCCTTGTTATTTTTTATGTTGGCTCCTTGTGTAAGGATAGGGACTCCACTACGAATGATTATTTCTTTTAATTTGTTATCATGGCAACAACATGCTCCTACTATAAATAATCCAGTATTTGATATTGTTTGGTACAGAGCATTCCAATTATCATAATAATTAAGATTGTTAACATTTACAACAACTGGAGTATTTTTTAGTAAAAAAAATGGAGCTTTTTCTATTTTTTCTTCTAATGCTCGACGAACCCCCTCTAAGCATGCTCTATAAACATGCACTACTAATAATGTAAAATTGCTTCCTTTTATGCTAATAAACACATTAATTTTTTACAAGATAGATTTATATACATACTTTTTATACATTTGTTGTATTCGTATAAATGCATATTTATTTATTATTTATTTTATATAATTCATTTTATTTTACAATCCGAGCTATCATTACTATTTATAATAGAATACGTAAATATAATAATAAATCGATAGAATTGAATAATAGTTATATATAATTAAGTATTAATATTATATCCCAATCTTTGGTATTGTAATCAAATAATATGTTAATTAATCATATTAATGATTTTTTATTTTTATAAATTATTAGTAATAATTATATTTTTTTATTAGTAATTTAATTTTTTAAATTTTAAAGTTTAGCTGTTAATATTTTATATGAATTTTAATGAAAGTCAAAGATATACTGCTAATGTATATATTAAGACAATATTTTATATTATAAAAATAAATAGTATATTTATTTTTTATTTGTATATAAGTAACGTGTATCATTCAGAATAAGTGATGAGTATAATGTTTATTACAATTGTATTTATTATTACTTGTTATGTTTTTTGAGATCAATAATTTGTGATAGAGCTACAAATAGCGCTATTATTAAGTAGTTAGAGAAAATTATCAGCATCCACTGAGATATTTCTAATGATAGAAAGTACCATTTATATTCAGTACAAATACCATCGGCATGAAATACAGCAGGCCACCACTTATTTAGAGGTAGCCAATGAGGAAATTTGACAAATAAATCACACATGAAAAATGGGGTTGGATGTAATTGAATATTAGTATATTCTTTAGCTAACAACAATCCTTTCCAAGCGCTGTATATCCAAATTAAAATAGCAAAAAATCTCAAAGAAGTAAATGGAGCAATAGTAGCAATTAATCCTGCAATTCCTATACCACCTAAAGCACATCTTTGATACACACATAATACACAGGGTTTTATTAAAATAACGTGCTGTAAATATAAAGCTATTAATTCTAAGCTTATAACGGTAAGTGTTAACAAAATCCAATATTTTCTAGTTTTAGAGCAAATATTTAAAAAATCCAACATAAACAATTACCTAAAATTATACAACTTAAGTTTGATATATAATAATAATTTTTAAAATAAAATAAAATAATTTTTTAATATAGTTAACATATA
Organism: Blochmannia endosymbiont of Camponotus nipponensis; assembly: GCF_009827135.1. Classification (NCBI taxonomy): domain Bacteria; kingdom Pseudomonadati; phylum Pseudomonadota; class Gammaproteobacteria; order Enterobacterales; family Enterobacteriaceae; genus Candidatus Blochmanniella; species Blochmannia endosymbiont of Camponotus nipponensis. Next base: position 662,819 of record NZ_CP046534.1, read on the forward strand.
TTTTCCATTAATTACATTAAAATGATATATGTATGATTATATATATATATGATATTTCTTCTGAAAAATATCAAATTTAAAAAATGATACAAATGGTATAATTTAATTTTTTAAAAATTAAATTTAAATTTATTTGTGCGTAGCACTATATTAACTATTAATAGTTTCATCAATCTTATCAATTGACTATTAACAATGTCACATCTCTTAGAGATATGAGGATAATAGACTATAATGTAGGTAATGTGAATTATTAAAATGCTATAAATTTTTATTAGTTCCTTATATAATATATCTATTAGTTGGAATGTGGTTTTTAACAATATACTTCAATAACAACATTTCTATTGAATTATTATTAAATATTTTATTAAAAATTAATAATTAAGTTTCTATTTGATAGATTGGATATGTTGTTGGGTAATGTTATTTTTTATATTTTGTAATATATATACTTAAATCAATTACTTTATTAGAATAGCCTGTTTCATTATCATACCAAGATATTAATTTAGCAAAATGATTATTCAATGAGATACTAGCTTGTGCATCAAATATAGAGGTTAATTTTTCTCCGTTAAAATCGCTAGATACTACTTTTTCATCAGTATATCCCATAATTCCCTTGAAATTTCCGAAAGTAGCATTTTTAATTACATCACAAATATTTTTATAAGAGGCAGTTTTTTCCAGGCGAACGGTGAAGTCAACAACAGAAACATTTGGAATGGGGACTCGGAATGACATTCCGGTTAATTTACCATCCAATTCTTTAATAACTTTTCCTAATGATCGTGCCGCTCCAGTAGCGGATGGAATAATGTTTTGGTACGCACCACGTCCGCTTCTCCAGTCATTATTTATTGGAGAATCAACAGTTTTTTGAGTAGCAGTGGTAGCATGAACAGTGGTCATTATGCCTTCAATGATTCCAAAGTTATCATTAATGATTTTGGCGAGTGGAGCTAAACAATTAGTAGTGCAAGATGCATTAGATACTATTTTTTCTCCGTTGTAAAGATGGTTGTTAACCCCCATAACAAACATTGGAGTATCATCTTTTGCTGGAGCTGTTAATACTACTTTACGTGCTCCTGCAAATATATGTCCATAAGCTTTTTCTTGAGTCAAAAAAACTCCTGTAGATTCAGTAACAACATCAATATCAAGGTTTTTCCAACACAAGTTTTTTGGGTCTTTTTTTGAGGTATAGTGAACAACTTTATTGTTAACTATTAAATGATCGCCATGTGCACTAATTGCACCTGGAAATTTTCCGTGAGTTGAATCATATTTCAACATATATGCAGCATGCTCAATATCTAGTAAATCATTAATAGCTACGACGTCTACATCTTTTCGTTCTTGTATAGCTCTAAAAATGACGCGACCAATTCTACCAAATCCGTTAATACCTATTTTAATAGTCATATATTCTACACTCCTGGTTTGATTTTGATGATGTGTTATTTTAGTAAATTTTGATAAAAGTGTTAAATTTAGTTTTTAAATATCTATTGTATATAGCAATGTATGCTGAAAATTTAAATGTAATATGTGTTTTAAATGTTTTATATTCATGCAAAAATGTTATATTGATATACTATCATGTCAATAAGATATAATATAATTAGTGATATATATTTTATGGTTTATTGCAGTGTAATAACATAAAAGATACAGATCTTATAATATTTTGTATTTTCCGTTCAATAAGTATTAAAATCAAATAAACTTAACGCACAATAATCAAGCATGTCCAATTGTTTTTTTTGCTTCTCATAAAAATTCCAACAAGATTTTACATATTATAATTGCATTAAATAATCTAAGTCAAGAGCATAACAATGCTTTGGATCATTCCATGAAAAATTCAAGATATTAGGGTTATTTGTTTTTATATTTTCATTAAAATTAGTGAGTGAAACATAATGATTTAATAAATTTATAATAATAGTATAAACAACCTTGTTAGTTTGTTGTAGTATAACATCTATCCAATTTACTTTATCTTCATACCAGTTAAGTTGATATTCTGTTAAGTGAGCTAGTTCAGTAGCTTTATTTATTGCGTCATCTAGATCTCCTATAGTATCAATTAATCCATTTTTTATTGCATCATACCCAAGCCATACATGTCCTTGAGCGATTTTTTGAATATCTTCTATAGTCTTGCAGCGGGATGTAGCTACAGTACTAATGAAATAATGATAACTGGTATTCACATAAAGTTGCATCATATTGATATATTCAGTGGGTAGTGGTGTAGTTATTGAAATGTTTGCTATAGGGGATGTCCCCACTCCGTCGTTATGAATACCAATGGAGTCAAGAGATTTTTCAAATGTGTTAACAATACCAAATATACCTATAGAACCTGTAATAGTACTATTACTTGCAATGATAGCATTGGCTGGAGTTGAAATCCAGTATCCACCAGATGCAGCTATTCCACCCATGGAAACGACTACTGGCTTACCAGCGTTTCTGATAGCTATTAATTCTAATCTAATTAGTTCAGCGGCATTGACACTTCCACCAGGGCTATTGACACGAAGTACTATTGCTTTTACTTTTGGATTAAATCGGGCACTACGAATTTTATTGGCTATAGTATCACCACCAATGGCACCGGGTATATCAGGTCCATCTACGATAGGGCCATTAACACAGATTATTGCTATTTGGTTGTTTTTTTCTATTGGTGTAATAACATTATAATCATACATGCTAATTGCATTAAATGAGGTACCTTCTTTATTAGATCCAAATATTTTTTTCATTGTGTTTTCTATGAAAAAATGAGATGCGATTTCATCAATCCATTTATTTTTAAGCGCATATGCTGCGGTATCACCTTGCATTTGATATAATCCATCTAGTATTTTGTTAATTCCTGGAAAAATTTCTTGTCTTGTTATATTACGATTAATAGATATTATTTTTAAATATTGATTCCATAAACGATTTATTAATTGTTTTTCTTCATGCCGCACATGATCAGACATTTGATCTTGAATAAATGGTTCTACGGCAGATTTATATGTACCTACCCTGAAAATATGAGTGTTAATTTTTAAATTGTTTAATAGTGATTTATAATATAACTTGTTGGTGGAGATACCTCGTAAATCTACAAAACCATGTGGAGTGAGATAAATTTTGTTTGCGTAGCTAGCTAGAAAATATTGAGATTGGTTATAGTAATCAGAAATAGCATAAATTAGTTTACCAGCATCTTTAAATTCACGTAATACTTTTCCAATGTACTCTAATGAGGCTTGATTACTTCCTGAAAAATTTTTTAATGACAATATTAGTCCGGTTATGCATGGATCATTTTTAGCTTGACGTAATATATTAATAATATCAAACAGTGAATTTTCTTTAGTATTTGATCTGTTCGTGTTAAGTAAATGCTGACTGAATTTGTGAAATTTACCATATGTTACAGGTTTATCTACAATGATACCAGAAAGATCTAGAATTAATGCAGTGTGTTTTGACAATGATGCGGTAGAAGAATCACTTAAATTTAAATATATTCCTATACTGATGATTATAAATATTATAAACAATATATTTATTGTTACTGTTCGTATCAGGTATAGTGTACGTATACTGTATTTAAATACTCTATAAATGGTCTTCCATACATTTTGAATGAACGCTGTAATCATTAAAGACATTCTATGATAATCCAAATGAGTTATTATGTTCACATACTATCTAATATTTAAAATTGTATTAGATATTAGATAGTATGCATAAATTAAATAAAAATTATGATATTTTCATGATTTTATTAGGTTTTTCATATATCAACATGAACTGTAAACCATGTTATACTTATCCGTGGTAAGAGCAATTAAATTTGTATGTTAATGTTCATGTAGGTGGTTTGTGAGCGCGCGCGCGGTACAAGTGTATGCTAAAGATCAAAATCTGCCCATACTGGAGCGTGATCAGACGGTCTTTGCATACTACGAATATCATAATTTATCTCACAATTTTTACAACGATTTACCAAAGAGCGTGTTGCCAATATCAAATCAATACGTAAACCATTATTTTTATCAAATCCATGCGATCTATAACTGAACCAAGAATAACGTTTGTCATGATAGGGGTGCATATTTCGATATATATCTATTAAACCCCAGTTCATTAAACGATTGATCCATGTTCTTTCTTCTGGTAAGAAAGAACATCGTCCTGACATAAGCCAACGTTTTTTATTTTCTTCGCTAATACCAACATCAAAATCTGTAGGACTAATATTCATATCGCCTATAATTAGTAATAATGAATTACTGTGATAGGTACGTTCTATGTAGTTTTGCAAATTTTTATAAAAACGTTTTTTATACAAAAATTTTTCTGGATGATTTTTATTTTCTCCTTGAGGAAAATAAGCGTTAATAATAGTTAATATACCTATTGATGTCATAATATCAGCAATGATGATGCGTTTTTGAGATAGATCATCATCATTAGTAAGCCCATGAATAATAGTTAAAGGAATTTGGCGAAGAAGCAATGCAACACCATGGTATTTTTTTTGTCCATAGTAATATACGTGATAACCATTTTGTAATATTTCCTCTATAGGAAAAGAATCATCATGTACTTTAGTTTCTTGTAGGCAAATTACGTCAGGTTGTAATTGAAAGATAATTTTATTTAATTGATGCATACGAGCACGTAATCCATTGATATTAAAAGTAACAAATTTCATATAGTGTTAGTGTGTGAATTATTTTTATGTTACAGAACATAGGTATTATTTTTTTTAATTACAATATAATTAATAATTATATGATGGTATATAAAAAAAGTGTTTTTCACTAAACAAATTGGTTATTAATCAGTTTAGCAATTATGTTTTTAAAAATAAAAGCTAATATCTTAAAATTGAGCTTATTATATATGAATACTTCGATGTAATACAATGTATAATATATGAAAAATATTTGTTTATTTTAGATAAGTATATTTAAGTTTGAGGTATTATCGTATGATATACGAAGGTTATTAATTTATTAGAATAATTATTATGGTTGTAATTTTTGTATATGTTTATTACTGGATGATTAATTGATTTAGTGAATAAACACAGATATTATCTATGTTTTTAACAGTTATAATTCAAGTGTTCATAATTTACAATTTTATTGCAAATTTATAAAATAAAATATTTTCATGTAACGGTAAATATTTCAACTAAAATATTAATATTAATTGGAATTGATTTTTATGATTTTACTCAGATAATTTAAAATTATCATAAAAATAGTTTAAATATGTATTTAAAATAGCATGTTAAATAAAATAGGTATATAAGTGTTTGTGGTATATATAACAAAAAAATTATTTCATGAAGAATTACTGTACCCAACGATATGATGTATATGATATGAATGATTAAAGTATAAATCTTATTTTAAGTTAATTAAATATTATTTTTAAAATAATTAATATTTATGTCATATAAAACATATGAGGATCTAAAGTTTTAAAATTTTAAATGTTTATTGTTATTATTATATTAATTGGCAACATCAACAGATTGATTATATTTTTTATATGTAGAACTAGAAGATGATGGTGAAATTATTTATAGTCATAATATTTTGGAATATATTATGTGGCATTATTAGTTTTAGTGATTGTTTTGATACATTTGATGTTTAAGATATATTAAGTATATATAATTATCAATAATTTTTATTTAAACACTCAAAGCATATTTATTTAGAAGATAAATTATAATACTGTGTTCATCCAATAACATTGGATGTTGTATTGTAATTTTGATTTTTGGTTATTTTAATAATTCTGAAGAACATATAGCTTGCAAGTATGTTTATTTAATTTATGAGTCTTCATAAGATATATGAATCGTTAATTAAAGATTATTTTTTGTATATTGTATATGTTGTTATTATTGATATTTTAGTTTGAATTTGTAAAAAGAATGACAATATAAAGTTTATATTAGTCATTATGTGTTACTATACAGCTTATGTTAATTGAAAATTTTTGTCATTTTTATTATAATCAGTGTCAATATGGTTATTTTTCATGTGTGCACAGATGAATTTATTTTGGTGTGGAAAGAAATAGGATTTTTTCATATAAATAGAAAATATTATAGTAATTCACTATAATGGATGTTTGATGAGGTACTAATAAGGTTTGAATCAGTAACTAATATTTTTAACTATTATAGAACTTTCTATTTGATTATTATCATCATTGTTATGATAACTAAATAATAATAATTTTTAAAATAAATTTAGTAAATATTTTGATGTTTATGTCACTAAAATAGAATATGTGCGAGATTAGTTTAATGAAATATATATAATTTATAAAACAACTATATATTATATACTACATAACATATAAAGATAAAATGGATTTAAACGGTCACCAGTTACTGTTTTATGCATCAGTACGTTTTTTCATTGTATATGAAAAAATGTTGAATAATGTGTTCAAAAGTACTTTGTGCTATATGAAATTAATAGTTAAAGCAAAAAATCTTCTAGAGTTTTCTTTTTTTCATCAATAGCTTTTTTAATAATTGAGGGAGTACGTCCTTGTCCGGTCCAGGTTTTAATTTCACCATATTTGTTGGTGTACTGATATTTTGCTGGACGAATTGCGCGTTTATTTTTATACAATGATTTAGCATTGGCATTTATATTTTCTAATAGTTCGTTAGGATTTATCCCGTCAGCTATCAACATATCACGATATTGTTGTAATTTTCGGGAGTGTGCTTCTATCTTGGCTTGGAATTGACTGTTTTCTTCTCGACGTTCATTAACAACTAGTTCTAATTTTTCTAATATTTCTTCCAAAGTTTCAAGGGTGCATTCTCTAGCTTGCGCTCGTAAAGTGCGTATATTGTTAAGAATTTTCAGTGCGTCGTTCATTGATTTACTCTCAAATATTATAAATAACAAATCTATTGATAAGGATAGAGTGCTAATTTGTTTTCTGCAATACCTAGGGTGTTTTAATTTATAAATAATCCTATTATATCTTGTATCGATAGGCAATTAAATAGATTTAATGCTATGAGTATACGTGAATGTTATTTATTTTTTTCTATAAAAATATTTAAATCAATTTAATTAAATAGATGATTTGTTATTTATGACAGGATTTTAATATTATTTAACTGTTTAGATTTTTTCGATTTAAATTACAATTATTTATTTATAAATATTTAAAATAAAAATAACATTTTTATCAATTTGTTCGTTCTATTAGATATATATAGATTGTTTTTTAAGTGTAGAATATTTTATATTTTATTTGTTAATATTATTGTTTTGAATATAGCATGTAGAATAATATTGAACTCAAATGGGATGTTGCAAAGATATTTATCTCAAATAGTGTGAACATTTATTTTATTAACATCATTGATGAATGTAAGAATGAAAATTCTATGAATTTTTAGGTTAAATAATTTTATTGAAATTAATATTATTATAGTTTAATTATATCATATTATTAGTGCTGAAATATTGTGATTCAGATAGGATGTGAACTGTATGGCGCAATTATATTTTTATTACTCTGCAATGAATGCTGGAAAAACTACTGCATTATTACAGTCTTCTTATAATTATCAAGAACGGGGAATGCGCACTGTGTTATATACCGCTGAAATGCATTCTGAAAATAATAGATATGCACAAATTAAATCTCGTATTGGATTGACTGCTGTTGCTAGAGTATTTAATTTTAAAACTAATTTTTTTGATCAAATAGGAGCTATACATCAAAAGGATATGATAAATTGTGTTTTAGTAGATGAATGTCATTTTCTTAATCATAATCAAGTGGTTGATTTAAGCAAAATAGTTGATGTGTTAAATATTCCAGTATTATGTTATGGGTTACGCACTGATTTTAAAGCTGAGTTATTTTCAGGAAGTTTATGGTTATTAGCATGGGCAGATAAGTTAATTGAATTAAAAACTATTTGTTATTGCGGGCGTAAGGCTAACAGAGTTCTTAGGATCAACGATCAAGGCTTAGTTATAAGAGAAGGAAATCAAGTATTGATTGGAGGTAATAATCATTATGTTTCGGTATGTCGTAAACATTTTGAGGAACAATTACGATCCCCGTTATCTTTAAAAAAGTGTGTTTTTCGAAATAGAAAAATTTAATAGTACGAATATATAAATAATATGCAGATTAATTGTAAATAAAGGATATATTTAACTGGAATATAGGAGTTATAGGTATTTTAATATTGAAAATATTATATATTCAGTAACTGTACCATATAATTTATTATATTAAATATAATTTTGTTTTATTAAAAACAAAAAGTCAAAAAGTTTCTATAATAAGGGGCTGAGAAAGTAAAATAAGCGTTCAACAATACGCTCCCAATATGGACGTTTAGACCATTTTTTGGGATCGATCAATTTAGAATGTGCAATGTAGTTTTGGTGTGTTTCTTCTAGCTCATTACTAAAATCTTTACTGTCAATTACTAAAGTAATTTCAAAGTTTAACCATAAACTGCGTGTATCTAAATTTACGGTTCCTATTAGACTTAATTGTTGATCAATCAACACACTTTTTACGTGTAGTAATCCATTTTGGAACTGATGTATTAAAACTCCAGCTTTTAATAATTCACTGAAAAATGCCCTACTAGCCCAGTTTACTAATATAGAATCATTGTTTTTTGGGATAATGATGTGTACCTCTACTCCTCGTTGTGCTGCTGTACAAATGGCATGTAATAAATCATCACTGGGCACTAAGTATGGAGTAGTAATGATGATTTTTTTGTGTGCTTCGTATAATGATATTAGTAATACCTGATGAATTATTCCCTCGGGACATCCTGGTCCGGAGGGAATAATTTGAATAGTATGTCCTGTTGTTGTTAGTTTATGAGTTGCTATTATATGGGTGTTTAATAGTAATGGGAAAAATACATGTTGTCCTGTTTCAATTTCCCAATCAGAAGAAAATATCATGCTCATGGCTGAGGCGGCAGGACCGTTTATACGCACCATAATATCGATCCATTGTCCAATTCCTATTTTTTTTTTAAATAACTGTGGATCTACCATATTCATGCTACCAGTGTAAGCAATGTGTTCATCAATTAATATCATTTTTCGATGTTGTCTCAAATCCATGCGACGTAAGAAGATTCGTAATAAATTCACATGTAGCGCTTCTACAATATTAACGCCAGCTTGTCGCATTATATTAGGGTATGAACTGCTAAAAAAATTAGCACATCCAGCTGAATCTAATATAATCCGACATCGGATGCCTCTGTTAGCTGCTATAATTAATTTTTTTATAACATGATCTACTAATCCTCCAGTTTCCCAAATATAAAACATCATATCAATACTGTGTTGAGCTAATTCAATATCTTTAATTAAAGATATGATGGTATCGTCAGTTTTATTTAATAATTGTATTTGATTACCTTTTAGAGCGCCTATTCCTTGACGATGTTCGCAAAGCTTAAATAATGAAGAAGCAATTATGCTGTGCTCTGTAGAAAATATATGTTTGTAGTTTTTTAGAATTTGTATGCGACGCATAGTAGATAACCAAGCTATCTTACTTCTTATAGTTCGTTGTTTACCAAGGTTAGATTCTCCAAATAATAAATATGTGATGATTCCTATTAAAGGTAAAATGTAAATTATTAATAACCATGCCATGGATGATGGCACTGCTCGACGTTTTATTAAAACTTTAAATGTAACTAATATAATTAATGACCAATAACTGCATAAAAAAATACAATTGAATATCGCGTAAATCGCAATCATGATTATAATAAATCCTGTTTTAGATATTTGTAGATCTTTTTAACAAAGACTATAGATTATTTTTGAATGTTTGTTTCATGATAAGTTTTATAATTGTAAAAAAGTATAAATATCTATAATGCGTAGATATTGATCAGTCAAATATATTTGATTGATATTAAAAATTATTTAGAAATATTAACTTTATTATATATTTGCAATTAGTAAATAATATTTACTATTTGCAAAGACTTTCTACATTTTAAGCAAATAAACCCATTCATATGTTTTCATTGTATGATGAGTAATTGTTGTATGTGTATAATAAAAACATACGCTTATTAAGATAAAAAATATACGTAATCACTAAAAAGTGTTTGGGTGAGTTTAGTTAAAGTGTTTGATGCTAGATTATTTGAAATAAATGATGAATGTTTTTATAACAGTAAAACAATTTATTTATTTTAATTAATTAATTGAAAAAGAGTGTGTTAAAAAAATGTTTTATTTGTATTGTAAGTATAAATTTTTTAATATTTTTCAAAGTCGTATAACAAGATTGAAACAATTATAATCAATAAGTTATGTTGTGGTTTTTAAAAGTATTTAAATCAAATGCTGTGTGTACTTATATTTTGCATGTAATGTAATAAAATAAATACATATGATGTAAAAAAAATGTTTTATATTAAATAAAAATTTTTATGTTATACATATTTTTGTATCTAATTTAAAAGTATTAATAGAACAATAATAAACCATCCCTCATACAAAGTATAAAGTATATAAAATAAAAATGAAATACAAGATTTTTTTTAAAAAAAAATTAATTACAGGTAGTCAGCAATTTATTTGGTGTAGATTACATATGTCAATTTGTGCTTGTTTTTTTTTATCATGTATAATGCATGCGGTTGCAGTGCATGCATTATTTTATTATTTTCATCATTTTGTTGATCAGCCTATTTGCGTGAAAAAATCTAAAATAATTACATTGTCGTTACTACAATCCAATCAAATCTCTCATAAATTGTTAGAAGAGAAACAATTATTAAAACCATTAAAAAAATTACAAAAGAAACAGAATTCAAAATCTACAATATGTGTGGAAAAACAGGTTTTAAATCATTCTAACAACATATTACATTCTGATAAAAATTTTCCTTTAGTTGAAAGAAATAATATTAATATTACCAAATCTACAACACCTTCTGTAGTTTCTCCTACAATATACCATGATCATCCTTATGGGGCCTCTTGTATAATTAATCGTATATATCCTGAATATCCTAATAGAGCGAGAATTTTAGGTATAGAAGGAAAAATTATTGTACAGTATAATGTTAACGTTAATGGGAGAATTGATAATATATGCATATTATCAGCTGTTCCTGTTGGTATATTTGAAGAAAATATTAGATCAGCGATGCGTCGTTGGGTATATGAGAGTAACAAACCAGAAAAAAACCTGATTGTTACTTTTAAATTTTGCTTAAATTCCAGGAAAACATTTGTTAATTAATATTGATTGTAGTAATTTTATTAAATTTTATTTATTGTATTATATGGGAGTAATATTTATTATTATTTGTTGAATTTGTGAATACATTTGATATGATAAAAATCATAGTATATAAAATTTTCTGTATTTCCATATTTAAGTGTCTAAAATTGTAAGTATAAACACCATCTTTCTTAAAGAACTAAAATTTATATTGTTTTAATAATCATATATAAACGATATAAGTAGATTAAAATAACTACAGATAATATATTACTTAAACCATTGATCAGAATCTTAGAAAAAAAGATCCAAAAGTGTGAATAGTGGGCTAAAATTAGTATAAATATAGTTTTTATTAGAAAACATAATAATATTGGTGGTATAACTAGATGGATGTTTCGAAAGCTTACCTTGATACTCAGACACATAGCCTCCACAATAGACTTGTTGTTATTGGTAATAATTATAATCGGGGTTAAACTTATAATCATAGTTAATAGAATGCCTGGAATAATTGCCACCATTAGACCCAATTGTATGAATAACGTAGTGTATAAAATTAATAGTAGTAATTTTGGAAATATTGGTATTGCTAACTTAAGAATGTGTTTTACATTGAAAGACTGATTGTTTTTATCAGACATAGATACTAGATGTAACATGGTTAGCGTACATCCGAATAAAAAAGTATTACTTAGCAGTTTCGATATAATATTAGCAACAGATAATTTTAATAAAATATACTGTTGATCTACCGATAACTCTTTTATCATGCTTTGTAAGCTTACGCCAATAAAATCATATATAAATATAAGATCCTCTTGTTTTGGTAAAAAAATATAATCTAAGGTAGTTTGAATTAATGTTGTAGTAAATATTAATACTGCAATATAGATGCAATAATTACGAATAAAACATAATACATCTTGAGATAGTTTAATTATCATGGTTCCTATAATTTTCTCCAAAAAATATTTTTGAAAAAAAAAGAAATCATATTTTTCAACATTAAATTTATTAAATATGATTAAATATTTAATTTTAAGTCAAATAAAATGTGATTTGCCTAAAACGTTAATGTCATCATGTTTATTGTCAGAGATATTTATAGTTGATTTTTGTCCAGAAACATTGATGATTTATTAAGTAAGTTGAATGTTTTTGTATTGGTGTATCGTATCACGGCATTTTTGTAATTAATATTACATCAATGGATATAAAAGATATTAGAAGCAATGTCCTTTATATTAAATAATATTTTATTTTTGATTATAACACATTTAGATAATTTTTGTAAGCATCTATAATAGTAATTTGTATCAATTAATTGATAATATTTAATTGTTCTATTTGCAATAAAGATAGAATATATATTCTATTTGTACATTTAATGTTTTTGAAAATACATGGATGTTTTCATTAGATGTACTAATTGTTCTAATTGTTTGAGCACTAGCTCTAGATTAGATATATTTTCTTCGATGATTCTTGCGATTTTAGATCCGGAAATAATTCCGGAAGTTCCTAACAATAATGATTCTTGAGCTTGCAGTGGGGTATGTATTCCAAATCCTTGAAGTATAGGTAATTTTTTTGCTTGTTTCTGTAGACATTTAATTACATTGCATAATATAGTAGCATTAATTTTTTTGTTAATATCAATACCAGTTACTCCAGGACGAGATAATAAATAGATATATCCATGTCCCTGAGCGGTAATGTTACGTATTAGTTCTTCGGTAGCATTAGGCGGGCAAATGAATATATGTGCTATTTTATGTTGTATAGCAGCATTGTAAAATGGTAGACTTTCCTCTATAGGAAGATCAGGAATTAATACAGAATCTATCTCTAGCTCTGCACAGTATGAGTAAAAGCTATTTATTCCTTTTTTAAATACTAAATTTGCATAGATTAGTAATCCTATAGGTAAATTTGGATATTTATTACGAATTTTATATAACATCATCCAACAAAGTGACAAGTTTATTCCTGAATTGAAAGCACGTTCCATACTTTTTTGTATTATCAGTCCATCTGATATAGGGTCAGAAAATGGTATCCCTAATTCTAATGCATCGGAACCTGATGAAATTAATGTATCTATGATATGCATGAAAGAAATGGGATCTGGATATCCTACAGTAATAAAAGGTACAAATGCCCCTGATTTATTTTTGTGTAAATCTATAAATATTTTTTGGTAACGATTCATTTTTTATGTATTTTTTGTAATGTATTATAGACTGTGGAAATATCTTTATCTCCACGTCCAGATAAATTGACCACCAAAATTTGTACTTTATTTGGTTGTTCTTCTATTATTTTTAATGCATGAGCTAAGGCGTGAGCAGATTCTAAAGCTGGAATAATTCCTTCATTAATAGATAATTTTTTAAAAGCTGTTATAGCTTCTGAATCCTTAACAGATACGTATTGTACTCGACCAGTATTTTTTAGATAAACATGTTCTGGTCCGACAGATGGGAAATCGAGTCCAGCAGAAATGGAATAGGAATTTTTTATTTGTCCTTCTGAAGATTGTAAGATTGAGGTTTTCATTCCAAAATAAATTCCTATGTTTCCGTGTTGTAAAGCTGCGCTATGATATTCGGTATCAACACCTAACCCTCCGGCTTCTACACCTAATAACTGTACCGATGGTATGTCAATAAAATCAGAAAATATACCGATAGCATTAGATCCTCCCCCGACACAAGCAATAATAGCATCTGGTAAACACTGTTCATATATTTGTATTTGTTTATATGTTTCTTTTCCAATAACACGTTGAAATTCTTTAACAATTGTAGGATAAGGATGAGGACCAGCGGCTGTACCAAGCATGTAATGAGTGTATTCATAAGTTTTAGACCATTCCCGCATGGCTTCGTTACAAGCATCTTTTAGGGTTTTGGATCCGTGATGCACTGGAATAACTTGTGTGCCCATTAATTGCATTCTCAGAACATTGAGTTCTTGGCGTTTTATATCTTTGGATCCCATATAAACACGACATTTTAATCTCAAAAGGGATGCTGCAATAGAAACAGCAACTCCATGTTGACCAGCACCAGTCTCGGCTATTATTTCTTTTTTTGACATACGTTTTGCTAATAATGCCTGTCCTAATACTTGATTAGTTTTATGAGATCCTCCATGTAATAGATCTTCGCGTTTTAAATAAAGTTTAGTGCGTGTGCCTTTTGTTAAATTTCTACATAATGTTAAAGGAGTAGGTCGACCAGCGTAATGATTTAAAAGATATTTTAATTCTTTTTGAAAAATAGGATCTTTTTGAGCTGATATAAATGCTTCTTCTAATTGAGTTAACGCTGGCATCAGAATTTGTGGTACATATGTGCCTCCAAATTCGCCAAAATAAGACTTTAATTTTACCATATTAATTGTTTTTATTCTTTTTAATTGTTTAGAATACGTTTATTTTTTTTAATAAGACCTGAGTATTTGAAATATTTTGATGAGTTTCTGATGATTTTTAATACCTGGTCTAATTTCTACTCCAGAATTGAAATCTAATCCGATACAACCTATGCGTGCCGCTTTTTCACAATTATTAATCGTTAACCCTCCCGCTAGAATAATTTTGTCTAATGGCATGTTAGCAAGCAGTGACCAATCAAAAGTTTTACCGCTTCCTCCCCCATTATCTACTAAATAGCGATCCACATTTAGTATATCATATTTTGGTAATGGTCTATGATTCATATTAATACTTTTCCATATATAACATGTAATTGGTAGTCGTGTTCTTAAAATGTTAATATAACTTTGATCTTCTGTGCCGTGAAGCTGTACTGCTGATAGGTTTAATCTATTGACTGTATTGACAATACAGTCAATAGTAGCATTATAAAATACACCAACATAACTTAAACCTTTTACATGGGAAACAATATGTTGCGCGACCATGATATTTATGCAGCGAGGTGAATCGGAAATAAAAATTAATCCTCCGTATATTGCTCCTAATTTATGCGCAATATACGCATCTTTTGTTCGAGTGAGTCCGCATATTTTATTTTCTCCTAAAATTAATTTTTTGATTGCTATACCAATTTTTGGTTGAGACATTAATGCTGTTCCAATTAAAAATCCATTAACATAGTGTCTAAGCTTTCTTATGTGGGAATAATTACTAATACCTGATTCGCTGATTATCGTGATTGTGCTGGGTATATGTTTGCTGAGAGTAATACTACGATTTAAATCAACAGATGAATCATGTAGGTTGCGATTATTTATACCGATCACTTGGGCTCCTAAATTTTTTGCGCGTTTTAATTCGTCTTCATTTACTACTTCTGTTATCACGCCCATACATAATGTATGAGTTATTTTGACTAATTTTTGGTAAGTTGCATCATCTAAAATTGATAGCATTAGTAAAATAGCATCGGCCTGATGTAGGCGTGCAAAATAGATTTGCCATTCTGAAATAAAGAAGTCTTTACATAATATTGGTTGTGTTACTATATTGCTTACTTGGCGTAAAATATCAAAGTTTCCATGAAAGTATTTATTGTCAGTTAATATTGAAATAACTGAGGAATAATGTTTATAGGTTTGGGCTATCCTGATAGGATCAAAATCATTATTAATAATACCTTTAAAGGGAGATGCTTGCTTACATTCTAATATAAATATTGTTTGTTTTTTTTGTTTGGATATAGTGCGATAGAAATTACGCTGACTTGTTTGTATTTTGGTTTTTAAAAGACGTAATGGATGTTGTTTTTTTTGATTAGCTATCCATATTTTTTTATGTAATAAAATTTTATCAAGTATTGTGTGTTGCATATTTTTATATCCTACTTTTTGATAAAGACATCAAACGAACGTAAGGTATACCATGATTTATTTTTTCTAAAGCTAATTGTACATTAGTACGTAGATTATCATATCCAAATAATGTTAATAACAGTGCTACATTGGCCGCTATTACAGCTGAATGTGCAGGTTGACCTTTTCCTTTCAATGCATTTATTACGTGTTCGTAAGCTTGTTTTCTAGAGTTACAACATAGTGTTTCTAGTGGGTAAGAATCTAATCCAAAATCTGATGCCGTCAAAGTATAATTGTTTATGATGTCATTACGTAATTCTGCTATATGAGTAGGGGCATGTAATCCCACTTCATCTATTCCTCCGCAATGTACTACTATTGCACGATTATATTTAAGTAATTTTAATGTTTGAACCATGGGTAATAATAATTCTTTTTTATATGCACCAATAAGGGTGACTGGAGGTTTAGATGGATTTATTAATGGGCCTATTATATTAAATAATGTGGGAGTTTTTAATTGCTTGCGTATTGGCATGATGTGATGTAGTACTGTATAGTATTGAGGGGCGTGTAAAAAACATATACCTAGTTCGTCAAAGTGTTTAAGTGCTTGTTGAGCACTATTTTCTATGTATACATCATGTTTTTCTAATAAGTCTGTTGATCCTGTTAGGCTAGATATACTACAATTTCCATGTTTAATGATTTTTGCGCCACAAGTTGAAGCAACGATAGCGCTAGCTGTGGAAATATTGATGGTATTGCTATTATCTCCTCCAGTTCCTGTGATATCTGCAAACAAGCTATTTGGACGTGGGAAGGGTTTTGAATGAGCTAACAACATATTCACGGCGCCTATGATTTCTTCAAAGGTTTCTCCGCGTACCTTCATACTTATCAATGCAGCAGCGACTTGTATTGCAGATAATTTTTTTTCTATAATGTTATGGAATAACATTTCACTTTGTTTTTGGTGCAAATTTTTACCTCGGTATAAGATGTCTAGAATATCCTGCATGTTATTTTTTTTCCTTGTATAAATGCATTGCCCATGCGATAGTTTGCTGAATAAGTTGTGTTCCATGAGTAGTTAATATGGATTCAGGATGAAATTGAAAGCCACAAATTCTATCAGAGTCATTACGTACTGCCATTGCTGTGTGCTTATTTAAATAGGCATTAATTTTTAAATTGTTAGGTATCTCACTACCTATTAACGAATGATATCGTCCTGCTAGTAAAGGATTTGGTATATTGGAAAACATAGCTAAATTATCGTGGTGTATTAGAGAAGATTTTCCGTGAACAATTTCTTGTGATTGTGATATGCGTCCTCCATAAAATTCTATGATGGCTTGATATCCCAGACAAATCCCAATTATTGGGATTTGTCTGAATAGTTGTTTTATTAATTGAGCCATGCATCCAGCTTGGCTGGGAGATCCGGGACCCGGGGATAACATTAAAATTGGATCTATCATATTTAATAATGTGTTTATAATGATTGATGTGGGTAATTGATTAGTATATATCAATACTTGATGCCCATTGTCACGTAATTGATCAACTAAATTATATGTAAATGAATCAATGTTATCTAGCAATACTACGTTAACCATGTCAGAATAACTCCTCAGCACCATGTGCTGTGGCAATGGCACGCAAAACAGCACGTGCTTTATTACGACTTTCATCGGCTTCAAATTGAGGTATGGAATCTATTACTACACCAGCTCCTGCTTGTACTGTAGCAGTTTGATTCGTAACGTAAGCTGATCGAATGATGATACATGTATCTAAATTTCCAGAACCAGTTAAGTATCCAATAGCACCTCCATAGGTATTACGACGTGCTCCTTCTACTTCATAAATAAGTTGCATTGCTCTAATTTTAGGAGCTCCAGTTAATGTACCCATATTCATACATGCACGATAAGCATGTAGTACATCAAGATCATGGCGTAATTCTCCTACTACTCTAGATACTAAATGCATAACAAAGGAATATCTATCTACTTTTAATAAATCAGCGACATAACGACTACCTGCTTTGCAGATACGTGCTAAATCATTTCTTGCTAAATCTACTAACATTAAATGTTCTGATACTTCTTTATGATTTAAGCGCATTTCTAATTCTATACGGTTATCTGAGTCTGTATCTAATGAGCCATCAGCGTGATAAGTTCTGGGTCGTGTACCAGCGATGGGGTAGATTTCAATTTGACGAGTATCTGCATTATATTTTAAAGAACTTTCTGGAGAAGCCCCGAAAAGTGTAAATGTTATATCTTGCATAAAAAACATGTAAGGACTAGGATTATTAGTTTTCAATACATGGTATGCTGCTAATGGTGAAGGACATGGAAGAAAAAAGCGTCTTGAAGGAACAGCTTGTAAAATTTCTCCTTGACGTATAGATTGTTGTATTTTTTGTATAATTCGTTTATATTTTTTGTCGTTTGGATCACAGTGTAACTTCATATTGCTTATTTTTTTGTACGGAATAGCTTGTGGTGTTTGGTTAAGTTGAGCTTTTAATTGATTCATTCTAGTTTGTAATCGATTTTTTTCTAGTATGTTTGAATTAAATACAGTAGTTTGTAATGAAGCGGTATATTTTTTATGATCAAAAACTAATAATGTTTCCGCTAAGTAGAAACAGTAGTCTGGGAATTTATGAGTATTGATCAATTGTGGAAAAGGTTCAAAACAAGATATTAAATCATAGGAAAATAAACCTCCTAAAAATATGGCTTTGGGTATGTTTTTGGGAGATTGTATTATTTTTAATAATGCTCGTAAACAATCGAATATCGAAATTGATTGTAGACGTGTATCCTCATCAATCGTTGTTTGTATTGTAGGAAACATTAATTTTATTTTATCAGAGGTAGTATTGATTTTTACTTTTACAGGAAATGTTTGTTCTAGTAATGGGAGTAAACTTGCACCATTTTTAGTCAAAGCTTGTACAGTGACGATAGTGCCATACGCGGTAATACGTAAGGCGCTGTCAATAATCATCATGCTTTCTATGTTATTTTTGTTATTAATTTCTGCCGATTCTAATAATAATGTTGAATTACGTTTATTACATAATTGATAAAAAACTGCTGCTGGATTGGAATGATAGCGTACTTGAATGTTTAAACATTCTGTTTGATTTGTTGTAAATCCCATTATTTCATTGTCCTAGTTATTTATTTATAAAAGCACCTTATTTATATTAACGATGTAATTGGAATATTTTCAAGTATATTAAATATTTTAATAAATATTTAATTATTAGAAACGGCTTATATGAGTGAAATACTCAATTTTCTTGTGTTGTGATTATATAATTATTCTACAAAGATACGAATACTAATTGTGTTAGTAATACTAGTTTTTTTTTTAAATGTCAAATAATGATAATTGCAAAGATAGTAAAAACATTTTTATTAAATACAATTAATGCGATCATGTTACGTAGTTTTATATGCGGTAAAATTATTGTAATGAATATAAAATTTTACAAAATTATTAGCGTGATATATATAGTTCATCGCAGTTTTTATACTCATTAATGATATTAATTGGGAAGTTGTATTATCAAAATAAATTATAAATTGAATTTAATGAATATGTGGAAATAAAGAACACAAATATATGAAGGCATATATTTAATAATGGTTTTAGTTATGTGGTGTATTATATATATATTAGTGTTATAGTTTGCTATTATATTTATTTGATTTATTAATTATATTACAATTGCGTTAACATTCAACCGAATATACTATACAATTTTTAGATTAGTTAGTGGTGTAATTTATAAAAAATTAATTGATGTTAGTATAATAGTTAAAATATAGAAAGTAATTAATGATAAATGTAATAAAAATTTTTAATTGATTGTTTAAAAATTCATTTAATGTTTATTTTTATTATTAAATAACTTTAGATTGGTTAATAGTGATCAAAAGTGTTAGCTTATGTTTGATTATGAAATAGTCATTTTTTGTATAGTTAATTTGAGTCAGAAGTATGAATAAAAGTAGTTTGTTCATCAGTCTTATTTTATAAATAAAGAAAATAGGGTAATTTATTTATTTTTTTATGTTTTTGTTTATGTAAGTTACTCAATTTGAGTTAATTGGCAATTAATATTAAATATAGTTATATAGAAAATATTTTGATTTGATATATGTAATTGTACTTGTATCATATTTTGCTATAAATTACCCAAAAATAAATTATTAAATGTTTCGGCGTTTGAAATATTTTAATTAGTTAAATTATAATGATGATACATAAATCATTACCGTTCTATATTAAAACAACATGAATTAAGAATTGGATGCAGCTATCAAAAATAATCAGTGTAATTATTTTATTTATGCCTAAAATTTTACTGAGTTAATAAAAGAGACTAAAAAATTAATAATAATAATAGTATCGTAGATCGTGATCTGATACTATTATTATAAATATTATTTGTAAATAGTATTGTGGTTGTTATTTTTGTTTCAAATAGCGTATTGTTACGGGGTATATGAAGAATTTAGTGGTTGATTTGTAATTTATAAAAGATAACTGTTACTATTGATATATAGTATCACATTTATTGTTATACATATCAATATAATCTATATCTTATAATCACAAATATATTATTTGTTTCGGAAATATTTTCAAATATGTCAATTACGGTTTGTGTACTGAATCAAATGTATATATACATAATAAGTATTAATTTGATAAAATAGGTTGATTGTGGCTATTTCAATTGAAGTAGTTTTTAATTAAAAAATTTAATTGATTGTTTGTTGATATGTAAGTAAATCGTTAAATATATTATAATGATGGCAATTGATTATTTGATAAAAATTTTTTGTAAATATAATTTTTTAAATTGTAATTACATGTGTTCAAGACTGGAAAATCAACAATGAAATAAATTTTAAAAAAAATTTTTAGAATTAAATGTAATATTAGTACATATCAGCAATTTTTACGTAATATTATAAATCCATGAAGTTGGTTTTTAATGTATTTAATTAATAATTCAGATTTATTTTTAAATCTATAAGAACAATTAGAACACATTATATACAATGATAACGTTATGAATAATTATTGTATACGGAGCAAATATAGAAAGTTATACCGATTACAGTTCAATGAATTGTTATTTGTAGATAATCAATAATTTTATTAAAAATTTATTAATTTGAATGTGTTTTTAATTAAGTCGATGAAATTAAAAGGAAATAATTTAGCATGAAGTAGATAGATATAGGGAAGATAAAAGATATTTTTTATAAAAAATGAGGGTGATCATTCAGCAAATATCATATGATTACATATGGCTCAAAATAATATGATTTATGTGATGAATTGTAGAAACAGGATAAATAATAATACATTCATGTTAATTTTGTCAATTAATGTATTCTTAATACGTGAGATTAAGCTCATAAACTCTTCTATATTACAATGTAATGGTGATAATGATTAGCCATATATTTACATATGTGTATTATATATGTTTTATATAGACAACAAGCCTGTTGTTATTTTTTTTAATATATATAGTAGTTGCTAAAAAATATTTTTTTGTATGGTAGACATTTTTAATTTCTTTGGGAAGCCCACATAATATATTTTTTATTATACGATTTTTTATTTATGATAGTTATAAAATAAATGTCCTAATTTAGATGCTTTGGTATCTAAATATCTAGAATTTTCTGGATTTCTTCCTACTATTAATGGAACTCGTTCTGTAATGTTAATACACGATTTATTTAAAATTTCTACTTTTTTGGGGTTATTGGTTAAAATACGTATTTTTTTTACATACAATAATTTTAAAATATCTGCACAAATAGTGAAATCTCTTTCATCAGGAGCAAAACCTAAACATTGGTTTGCTTCTACTGTATCAGCTCCATGATCTTGTAATGCATAAGCACGGATTTTATTTAATAATCCTATATTACGTCCTTCTTGTCTATGATAGATTAAAATACCACGTTTTTCTTCTGTAATGCAATGCAATGCTGTTTTTAGTTGAAAGCCGCAATCACAGCGTGAACTAAATAAAGCGTCACCCGTTAAGCATTCAGAATGTATTCGTGTTAACACTGGATCTGATCCGGTTATATTTCCGTATATTAACGCAACATGATGATGTCCGGTAAAATTTTCCTCAAAACCTACTATTAAAAAGTTCCCCCAAAGTGTTGGTAGTCTTGCTTCTGTCACACGCCTAAGTCGCATGTTATCACCTCTCCAAAGATATAATCAAGAATGTCTATTTCTATATTAAAGCATTGATAGTTTTTCAATAATCACATTGAAGTATACAATATGTTATATATAATGATATTCATATTATAATTATTTTTGATGTAATAATGTTTTAATTAATTATTAAGTACTCAGTGTATATGACATGGTTTTGCGATATGCATAATTACTAAAAATTAGTATGATCAATTTTTATTTTTATAGTGATATTTTTCAAAAAATTGTATCTGAAAAGTAATATTCATTAGATAATTAAAACCTATAACAGTATAATATACTTAAAAATATTTATGAATATCTATCATAGATTATTGATCTAATTAAAATTTTAATATATATAAGCAACATATGTTACTTTTCAGATATGTCTAATGATTATAGATTAAAACAGATATTTCGCCCGAATAATTATAGTTTGATGATAAATGTTAGTAAATAATATATGAGTGATAAAATATCATACTGAATATTTAATTTTTTTATATAAAATAAATATAGTAATGACAATAAATAGCGATATTAGTATATAATTGTACAGTAGTTCTATGTTTCTTGATTTGTATGAATCATTAAAAAATTGTAAATTGTATATTTTGAATATCTATGTAATTGAAATTTTATGTTATTTCTAACAAATATAATTATTGATGTATGCAAGTAGTGTGATTCAAATTTTATAAATTTTGATTTTTTATATTTCCTTATTTTTATTATAAGCACAAAAATTATATAGAAATGCATGAGTATATACAAATAAAACTATGAATTTTTTTATATAAAATGAATCAAAAATAATTGTGTGAGATATAAAACGTGTATTTTTATAATCAAAATAATATAATAATAATTGATAACAGTAGCTGTAAAAGGATATTTAATTTTGGTTAATTTATTATTAGTTTTACACAGAAATAAATAGAAGAATATGTTTGTCTATATCTTGATTATATAGAATGGTTTTAAATTAACAGTAAATAATGATGATTAGAATTGTTATCAATATTATATATATATTATTATGACTGTATATGCATAAAGGGACATGTAGACATAAATTTGTTTATGTTGATTAATATTACTAAATAATAATAGATATATTAAATTAATTTACGACTATATCAATATATTTAACTAAATGTTAGTTAAATATATTGATAAAAAATGGGAGTATTTTTTATACTTTTAATATTATTTATCATAGTAATTTGATGCAATTTATTTCTAAACATAAGTTTTTGATATCTATTTTTATAGATTATGCTTATTAATTAGAATAAAATAACATATATAATATTTTAAAGTATAGCTAACAAGTGTTTTATGTTTAATGTTATTGGTGTGATATGACGAAAATCATAAATTAAAATAAATAATAGAATTACAATATTATAGATGTTATTGAAAATAATGGTGTAATATCAATAAGTTTATGAAAATATTTTATAATGTTACCCTATATAATTAAGAATATATGAGCGTTTTCATATTCGGTGAAGGGAAATTTTATGAAAAATAACAGTATTATCATGATCTATTTTTTGAATCATTGATATATTAAATGTATTCATTATATAACTATAACAATACAAGTTAAATTTAGGAGATATGGGTATGGTTTTGCTTAGTAATAAGCGGATTTTAATCACCGGCATGATTAACAATCGGTCTATAGCTTATGGTGTTGCTCAAGCTTTACATAGAGAAGGCTCTGAATTAGCCTTTACTTATCATACCGAAAAACTAAAATTAAGGGTGCAAACTTTATCTAAAAATTTCGGCTCTGACATTGTGTTGCCATGTGATGTGTCTGAAGATTCTTGCATAGATAAATTGTTTGTTGAATTAAAAAAAAGGTGGTTGACTTTTGATGGCTTTGTTCATGCAATAGCGTTTGCTCCTACTGATCAGTTAATAGGTGATTATGTAGATACTGTCACTCGCGAGGGATTTGTGTTATCTCATGTTGTTAGTTCTTATAGTTTTGTGAGAATAACTAAAGCATGTAGAAGTATGTTAAACAATGGTGCATCTTTAGTTACATTAACTTATTTAGGTGCTATACGGGCTATACCTTATTATAATGTTATGGGATTAGCTAAAGCTTCATTGGAAGCTAATACTCGTTATATGGCTAGTGCTATGGGACCGGAAGGAATTCGTGTTAATGCAATATCTTGTGGACCTGTTCGTACCTTAGCATCGTCTGGTATTAAGAATTTTAAAAAAATGTTACTGCATTACCAAAAGCAATCACCAATGCGTCGTAATATTTCTATTAAAGAAATAGGGAACGTTGCTGTATTTTTATGTTCTGACCTATCATCTGGTATTACTGGTGAAGTGATTTATGTTGATGGCGGATTCAACATAGTGGCTAATATAAATGATGTAGAATGATTACTAATATAATTAATTAATGGTGGATTGTAGTATTATGTTGTTTGTATATTTGCTTCATTTTTATAAAAATTATACAGAGATGTGTATTATTTGTGATATTGTACTTTTTTGTTAATATTCTTTAGATAATGGTGGTAGATAATTTATTTATAATGGTTGTTAATATGAAACAAATATTTAATTTTTTTATAATGTTGTTCATATTTAAAATATGATGGAGATAAAAAGAATTTATGTTTTGAGAATCAAAATTAGAAATGCTAAAAAATTTTAGTATTATATATGATATATAAAAATAGGATAAACATGCAATATCATATCGTACCGGTTACACATTTTCATCAAAATTGTTCAATAATTTGGTGTGAAATAACACATGAGGCTGTTTTGGTAGATCCTGGGGGAGAAAGTGACAAATTACGGTTGGAAATTGATAAATTAGAAGTACATGTAAATAAAATTTTATTAACTCATGGTCACATTGATCATGTTGGTGGTGCAATGGAATTGCAGCAATATTATAGTATTCCAATAATAGGACCGAATAAAGCTGATCGATCATTATTAGATAATTTATTTGTTCAATGTAGTATATTGAATGTAGAGATTCCTAGCAGCGATGTTACTGCAATTGTTCCAGATGTTTGGTTAGAAGATGGAGATGTAGTACGTGTAGGTTGTGAAGTTTTTAATACACTACATTGTCCAGGACATTCTCCAGGCCATGTAGTATACTGGAATAAAATGAGTAAATTCGTAGTGATGGGAGATGTGTTATTTAAAGGTAGTATTGGTCGCACAGATTTACCAGGAGGGAATATTACAACATTGCTTCATTCTATTAAAACTAAGTTATTACCATTGGGAGATGACGTTCAATTTTTACCAGGGCATGGTAAAATGTCTACAATTGGGCATGAACGGGCGAATAATGTTTTCATAGTATAATTATTGTGATTAGAGTAAGTTCATAAGATAAATAAGAAAGAATTTAGTTGATATGATTATTTTAATTTGAGAAAAATGAACTTTTTTATTATGTTTTGAAACAAAATTATTTGAACTTAAAACATATGAACGCAACTTCATATTTTACGTTTTACATTTTAATTAAAATTATTCAAATATATTAGAATATTAAGTAAATCACCTATTTGTGTTACGAATAGCCACAATTATAGCTTTTAGTTATATTATGTATAATGTTAAGTATCTGATCCTAATAGTATGATGATTGTGTGTCTTGTAAAGTTTTTATTATAGCTCTACTTACATATATGATGTTATCATCTGATAAACCAGCCAAATTAATTCTACCTGCGCCTACTAAATAAATACCAAATTGATCCCTCAATTTAATTACTTGATTTTCGTTAAATCCCATGAAAGAAAACATACCACACTGGTGCTTAATAAAATCAAAATTTTTGTTTTTGCTATTATCTTGTAAAGTATTCAACAGTAAGTTTCTCATGTGATTAATATGTTCCCGCATGTTTTTTAGTTCTTTTTTCCATATAGATCGCAGAGTACTATTGTGCAATATTAAAGATACAATGGATGCTCCATGTGCCGGTGGGTTAGAGTAATTACCACGAATAACAACTCGCAATTGACTTAATACACGTTCTGCATCATCATTGCTATTAGTTATTATGGTACATGCTCCTACTCGTTCGTTGTATAACCCAAAGTTTTTAGAATAAGAATTGCAAATTATCAATTCTTCATTTTTTTTACAGAAAATATATAGCCCTTCAAGATCTTCTCTTAATCCTTTAGAAAATCCTTGATAAGCTAAATCAAACAAAGGTAACCACTGGTTTTTTGCAGATAACTCGGATAAGACGTTCCATTGTTCGGTATTAGGATCAATGCCTGTAGGATTATGGCAACAACAATGAAATAATACAACATCATTAGGTTTAATATTTTTTAAACTTGAGTATAACTTATCAAAATTTAATGAATGAATATTGTTATCGTAATAAGGGTAAGTATATACCTCTAATCCTGCGGCAAGGAAAATGTTTCTGTGATTTACCCAACTAGGAGAGCTAATCCATATACGTTTAGATTTAGTGTTCTTTACTATAAATTCAGCTGCAATACGTAATGCACCAGTGCCTCCGGGAGTTTGAACTGTTCGTGTGCGTTTTCTTGAAATAATAGAATCATCATTTGGTCCAAATAACAAATTCTGAGTAGCGGTATTAAAATCATGTATGCCCTCTATGCTAAGATAATTTTTATTGGTTTCATGTTTTAACAGCCATTCTTCGGCTTGTTTAACACTAGATAAAACAGGAGTGTTTTTCATTTCATCAATGTATACACCTATTCCGAGATTAATTTTATTTTTTCGTTTATCAGTATCGTAAATTTCTGATAAACCAAGAATTGGATCAGCAGGCGCCATTCTAATAGACTCAAACATAACATACATCCGTATTTATTATAATATGCATAATTCTATATTTATATCAAAACTATTATTGTTTGCCAACTATTTATATTAAAATTTTTAATTTAAATATAAAATAATAATGGATATTATAGTTTGATATAGATATAACAGATTATTTTTAAATACTACAATTATATTTATTTTTATTTTATGTAAGTTTATATATAGATATTGTTAAAAGTTAATATTTTTTGATGTTCTGGGAAAAGGAATGACATCTCTAATATTTTTTATTCCTGTAACATATATCATGAGTCGTTCAAAACCTAGTCCAAATCCTGAATGAGGCACTGTTCCGTAGCGCCTCAAATCACGATACCACCAATAATTTTCTTGTGTTAGATTATTTTCTTGTAATCTCTGATCTAATTTATATAATCTTTCTTCTCGTTGTGAACCTCCAATTATTTCCCCGATTCCAGGTAATAAAATATCCATAGATGCTACAGTTTTATTATCATCATTTAAACGCATATAAAAAGCTTTGATGTTTTTTGGGTAGTTTTTTATTATTACGGGAGATTTAAAATATTCTTCCGATAAATATTTTTCATGTTCAGAGAACAAATTTTTTCCCCAGTGTATTGGGTTATTAAATCGTCTATTGCATGTTTTTAATAATTTTATCGCTTCGGTATATTCTATATGATTAAATTTAATATTAGTGCAATATTCTAAACGGGTAATAATATTTGTGTCAATTTTTTTGACTAAGTATTGCATATCATCAGAACGAACGTTGAGGAGTGTTCTGATGATATCTTTTAATAAGAATTCGGCTAAAACAATAATATTATCTAAATTCATAAATGCAGCTTCTGGCTCTATCATCCAAAATTCAGCCAAATGTCGATTGGTATTAGAATATTCTGCTCTAAAAGTTGGACCAAAAGTATATACTTTTGTTAACGCACAAGCATAAGCTTCTGCATTTAATTGCCCCGATACTGTTAAAAAAGCCTTTTTACCAAAAAAATTACAGGTGTTATCATCAGTATGGTTTAATTTTTTTGGATTATGTAGAACATGTTGATTTTCTGAGGTAGACACGGAGAACATTTTGCTGCTTCCTTCAGTATCATATGCGGTAATTATAGGAGTAGGAATCCATAGAAATCCTTTTTTGTGCATAAAGTTATGAATAGCTTGCGCTAAAGTATGCCTGATGCGAGTAACAGCACCAATTATATTAGTACGTGGACGTAAATGAGAAACCTCACGTAAGTATTCCATAGTATGTTTTTTAGCAGTGATCGGGTAGGTACTAGGATTTTCTATCCATCCTAATATTTTAATTTTTTTTGCAATTACTTCAACGTTTTGTTTAATACCAATGGATTTAGTTATTGTTCCTACAACTATTATTGAACAGCCACTAGTTAGACGTAATATTTCATTTTTATAATTATATAAATTGTCACATGCAATTATTTGTAATGGGGCTGTACAAGATCCATCGTATAAATCAAGGAAAGAAATTTTAGCCTTAGAATCTCGTCGAGTACGAATCCAACCTTGTATGGTAATTTCAGTATTTTTTGATATACATCCACATAATATATCTGCTATTGATACTAAATTCATACTATATCTCCAAATTTTTAAACTAACAGTATTTTTATGTTTCAGGCACATTACAAATTTAATGATCATGTACCAAAAATTGTATTCGAAATAATTGTAATATATAATGAATAGCTGCATTTTTTATTTCTTTAAATTATATTTCTGATCCAAGTATAGAAATAATCATCATAACTTAATGCAGCACTTCATAAATGATAAATAATAATTATGTTTTTATATGAAATAAATGTAATTTTTTGATTACATTGGTTACTATGATGCATTAAAATTCAAAATATCTTATATTTTATGTACATATTTCAAAATATTGTAGTTTTGTTAAATAACCCAACTTTTAAATCAATAGCAGTATAAATTATTTTTCCATCACATAATACTTCTCCGTCAGCCATACCCATAGTAATTTTTCTGTTAATAATTCTTCGGAAGTGAATAAAATAAGTAACTTTTTTAGATGTAGGTAGAACTTGTCCAGTAAATTTTACTTCTTTTACTCCCAAAGCTCGTCCTTTACCTTCTCCTCCGATCCAACCAAGATAAAAACCTACTAGTTGCCACATAGCATCTAACCCTAAACATCCGGGCATGACTGGGTCTTTAATAAAATGGCAATTAAAAAACCACATATCTGATTGGATATCTAATTCTGCTTCTATAAACCCTTTATTATAATTACCTCCATTTTTAGTCATTTTTATCACACGATCCATCATAAGCATATTAGGGGCTGGAAGTGTAGGTCCATTTTTTCCAAACAATTCACCTCTACTCGAAGCTAATAGATCTTCTTTTGTATAATATTCACGTCTATTAAACATAGTACATCTCATCCTATGAATATACTTACTTATATTAATAATAATTAAATGTGACATTTATTGCATGTGATCATACTCCATATATGTGTGATGCAGCATTGATGAAAAAATTTTGTTTTAATAAAAGTTTCGATCATTATGTTTTAATGAGATTTAGGATAATATACAAAATTTAATGTTTCATTTTATTATATTTGTTATAGTCTGAAAACATTATTATTTATTAAATATATAGCAATTTATTTTAATGAAACAATTATATATGATATATATGACTTATAATCGTAAGTATTTTATGTGTAAAACATAACTGTCAATAATGTCATCAATTATATAAATATGTATGTTACATGAAACATTTTTATTGAATATCATTAATATAATTGTGTGTGCATATATAGTATTCTATAAAAATTAATTTGTATCAGGTTAATCTATGAATATAGATCATAATAAAAACAATGTTAATTATAATGATAATTATTTATAATTTTGATATATATCATATATATTTATAATAATGGCAGTTCAAATTTTGAAAAAGTAATTGGTATATTTAGGATAATGATATCATTTGTACAATACAGATGAAAGATTACTTGACTATATATGCTGTTAGATTTAATTGTTTATTATAATTGTTATTTAAGTTTAATGCGCATTAACAGGTATATCTAATGATTTTAAAAATTGTTATCTCATTTTATTATATTTATGTTATGAATATAATTATTAAAAATAGGATGGTATCGCCGTGTAGTAATGTGTTTTTATACAAGTTATGTGATGTAAATGTTAATTCCTTAATCGTGGTGTTTTCAGTTGTAAACGAATGGATTCAGAAAGCTCATCTAAAGTTGTTTTCTCTAGATGTGTGAGAACATTTTCATATCCTAATTGTACTTCTGCTAAGTAAGTGTGTATGGGTTTTCCTTCTTCGTCTTCCATTACAACATGATACCATGGTGATTTTCGTAGGGTGTCATTTTTTGTAACTTCATCTAACGTGGGTTTTTCAAGAGAATATTCGGGGTCTATATCTATTATCACCCCTAAGTATCCTAATAGTTTATGTCGAACTTGTTGTCCTATACCAAATTTACTAGCTATCATGAACACTCCTTAAAATTATATTATTTATTAGACATAATGAAGTAGATATGGGATAAGATGATAAAATCAAGGGTAAATTATTATTAAGTAGATCTGATGTAAATAAAAATTATCATGCTTTAATGTTGAGTAAATTTAACAGGTATTAGTATAAATTTTAACAACGTTTAATTAAGTAATTTAGCTTAATTTTTAAAATCGTTATTTGTTGTATTATAAACATTTAATGGGTTTAGGTAGACCTGAAATCTTTGCAATTTTTTGAGCCGCAGATCCTTTTGGAAATAATTGAGCAAGATACTGGCTATTTCCTTTTTCTTTGCCGTATTTAAGTGCTATAGCGCTAATTAATAGTCTGATTTTTGGTAGCGTATTAAATTCTTCATAGAATTTTCGCACGAAATATATAATTTCCCAATGTATTGCATTAAGTACAATACCGTCTAGTTTAGCGATTTTTATTGCAATTTTTTCATTCCAATCTTCAATGTGCATAAGATATCCTTGTGCATCCGTATTAGCGTTTATTTGGTTTTTTTGCATAAATTGTTCCTTTTGAGTACGGTGTAGCAATTATCATTATTATTGCACCATAATATACAGAAAATAAAAAATAATTTTTGGATTTAAATATAATTGCAATATATCGTAATTTACGAGCATATGTATTTTTACAATAATAAATTTTCTTAAATTTTACTATATATTATATACTATATATATAGTTATATATATAATCTAATAATAAACTTAAAAATATAGTTTTTATCAGTTATAAGAATTATCTAATTCAAAATTTGATATTAATTTAAGTATGAAAATTTATAATTTGTAATATTAGTTGTGATCATGTAAACGTATATGCGTGATATGCGTTAAAATAGTAGCATTGATTTTATTATTTAAAATATTTTGGAGGAGTGGCCGAGTGGTTTAAGGCGCCGGTCTTGAAAATCGGTAATGAAAAACGTTCTAGAGTTCGAATCTCTACTCCTCCGAAAATTTTTGTTACTCATTAGGTCTAATGAGTATTTTTGTGTACTTTAATTAAGTACAAAATAACTAATATTTTTGTTAGTTTTAGAGCTGTGATAAAAATGTATTATTTTCTAAATTTTTATTTACTGTCAATTAACATAGTTTGTTATTTTTATCATATATGAAGATTATATATGAAGAGAGATATCCCGAAATTTTATATTTTAATTCTTTAGTGATGTGATAAACATATATTAATATTGAAAAATTTAAAAGATTTTATTAGTTTGTTGAGCATGAAAATAATTATTTATCTCATAAATTTATTGGGTCGTGTAGGATTTGAACCTACAACCAATTGATTAAGAGTCAACTGCTCTGCCATTTTGAGCTAACGACCCAAATTATATTTTGGAACATATTGTCATATTATTACTAATACTACATTTTGCAGTGTTTATTGCATTGAAATAATAATGACTGTTATATATCATATTTTTGTTAAATTATCTAAAGATAATTTAACAAAAATATGTGTGCTATATATAGATTATAAATATTTGTGTTTATTATATTAATTATTGTAATTCTAATTTTATTTTATTGTTTCTTCAGCCTAATGATAAAAATAATTAACAACGAGATTTGTTATAAATATCTTCTGGTGTAGGATATATAGTGGTATAGTTGGTCTTAATTATTGAAAATATATTGATATATCTTATATATTTTATAAGAATATTCATGTGTGAGTGCACATTCTTAATATGTAGTTTTTTAGTTGTAATATTACAATTGTGTTAAATTGTCTGTTTTTATATGCTATGAATTTTATTAATATACCAACGTATTTTACTTTATTTCGTGTTGTGGTAGTGCCATTTTTTACAGTGGTATTTTACTTGCCTATGAGTTGGGCGTCAATGGTATGTACTGTTATATTTTTTATTGCGGCTGTTACAGATTGGTTTGATGGTTTTTTGGCTCGTCGTTGGCAACAAACTACTAGCTTCGGTAAATTTTTAGATCCAGTAGCAGATAAAGTTATGATAGTTGCAGCACTTATTTTAATAGCTGAACATTTTCATGTATGGTGGATTACGTTACCATCCTCTGTTATGATTATTCGTGAAGTGATTATATTAGCTTTACGTGAATGGGTAGCTGAAATTGGGAGTCGTAATGAAATTAGAATATCTTGGATTAGTAAGATTAAAACATTTGTGCAAATGTTAGCTTTAACTGCATTATTATGGAGTCCTGATGAATGGATAGTAATGACAGGAATTATTTCGTTATATGTTGCTGTTTTATTAACATTTTGGTCTATGTGTCTTTATTTATATGCTGCACGGCATGACTTGTTCGGTTATTGATTGCTATATAAATAAAATATTTTTAAAGGTTACAATTTAATATTTTCTGTAATTTAATTAATATAAATATTTGTTAATGTTGTAGCGTATATGATTATGTATATACTTTTTTGAGTAGGTAGCATAGTACTGATTTTAAATATCTCTCATATAAGAGATGTGTATTTATTTTTTAAAAATAAAGAAAATGGTTTTATGGAGATCGTTTGTTTACTATATTAAAGATCTTCACATTATTCAGTTATTCAGGAATAATGTGTATTATTATATAGATATATATGAAATTGTGATTATATATTGATTTGATTGTATTAATTTTTATGATATGCTTCTAGCCAATTTTTTTCATCAGGCGCGTTGGCAGAGTGGTTATGCGGCAGATTGCAAATCTGTATAGCTCGGTTCAATTCCGAGGCGCGCCTTTTGATGATGAATAGCCCGGGTGGTGGAATTGGCAGACACAAGGGACTTAAAATCCCTCGGTTTTATCCGTACGAGTTCAAATCTCGTCCCGGGTAATTTTCAGAATAATATGTAGTACGTAGAAAAAATTTTGGAATATTAGAGACGGTTTTTATTTAAAAAAATAATCATTAGTCGTGTTTTAATGTATTTGTACCATACAATGATACATATAAATATACCAGTTTTTTTGTGATAATTATTTTTAATTTTTGGAAAATCTGCGTGTAATGTTTGTCGGTATACCGGAACGGTCTTTTATTGCTTGATGTACTATTTTATAGTCTATATTTGAATCATCTGTTAATATAGATTGTATTTTTTTTTTTAAATATGCTGTTATTGATTCTTCTGAGGGATTTTCTTCATTAATGCAAGATAATGGATTATGAATTTCTATATATTGCATGCCATTTGCTTCAATAGTGCTTTTTACGGGTTCGTTGATAAATCGCACTTTAGTGCCGACAGGAACAATATGAAAAAGATATTCAATGTCTTGAGGGCGTAATCTGATACAACCACGAGTGATTCTAAGACCTATTCCAAAATTTTTATTAGTTCCATGAATTGCATAGTTTTTTTCTAAATATAACGCATATAACCCCATGGGATTGTTAGGACCTGCTGGGAAAATTGTGGGCAGTATTTCTCCATGTTTAATATATTCATTACGCATATTTTTTGTAGGAATCCAAATTGGATTTTTTTTTTATATTTAATTGAGGTCATCCAGTTAGATGGTGTTGCATGTTTAACTGTTCCAATAGCTATCGGTAATACAATGACAATATTGTTGTTTTCAGGGTAATAGTATAATCGCATTTCAGCGCTATTAATCACAACACCTAAACGAGGTGTATTTGGTAAAATCAATTGATGTGGAATTATTAGGCGTTTTTCTGAATCTGGAAGATATACGTCAACATTTGGATTGGCTTCCAACATATTACTTATTCCTACTTGGAAGTGTTCAGAGAAAAATTCAAGAGAATGTATGTTATTTTTAGGCGTAAAAATTTCTATATTTTCTCCTATTAACCTGTTATTGGGATCAGGCAGTAAGTAAACAGTTGCAGAAGTAAAAGAATGATATAAACCCATGATAATATATATCGAATGATAGAAAAATACCTTTATATTCATATTTATTTACTTTAGATCAAATATCTATATTTTATGCTATGAAGATAGGTGTTATATAAACTTATTGTTTAATACTTTAGAGTGTTGAGTGAACTTATAATAAATCAATTTAATTCATCCATTATATCATAAAATTATAAGAAAATTTCAATAATATATAATAAATTTATTTTAGCTGATTTTGCAATGATTTCTAAGGTGAATAATAATATTTTTAATAAATTTAATAATTAATATCTAATTTAACAATACGTATCAGAAATTTTTCTGTTACGTATTGTTTATTAATTGTGTGCTTTATTGAATTAAATATTGTGAATGCATATAGTATTATGTGTTTATTGATTTATGTATAAGTGATGTTATTTATTATTAATTAGTATAAAGAAGATTCCCCAGGAGGTCGGGTCTTGAATCGACGGTGTAACCACATGTATTGATCAGGAGCTAATAAAATTACTTGTTCTATCATTTTATTAATGTGTTTGATCATATCGATATTTGTTTCTAAAGGTATTTCATCTTGTTTATTAGGTAGAATTAACAATTCATATCCGTGAACGTTAGGTAATCTGCGTGCCACAAAAGGAACAATGGCAGGTTTAGCTATTTTTGTAAGTATATAGGTTCCGATGGTACTTGCTGCATTTGAAACTGCAAATAAGGGAACAAACACGCTGTTTTTATATCCATAATCATGATCTGGTGCATACCAAACAATTTCACCCTGTTTTAAAGCTTTAATTATACCTTTGGTGTTAGCACGATCTAACATTTTTTTGTTAGATCTTAAGCGTCCTTTGGTTTGTAACCAATCCAATAATGGATTATTGTTAGGACGATAGACGCCAATGCCTGGATTTAACATTCCTAAAATTCGAGCTCCTAACTCTAAAGTTAAAAAATGCATTCCAATCAGCAATACGCCTTTATTTTTTTTGTGTGCTTGAGTTATATTTTTTAATCCATTGATTTTAAACCAGCGTTTAATTCTGTGCTCTGACCAAAACCAGGCCATGCCAGTTTCAAATATTCCCATACCTATCGATTCACAATTTTTATTAAATAAATCTTGTTGTTCTTGGATCGGTAAGTTAGGAAAGCAGAGTTCTAAATTTCTCCGAATAATACGCATACGACGTAACATAAAATATTTTGTAACACGACCAATTCTAGTACCAAGATAATATATGATAGGATAAGGAAGTAATACTAAAACATATAATACTCCTATACCCAGCCAAATTAACCAAAATCGTGGATGTAAGAAAGAATAATTAAAAATTGGAAGTTTTTTCATGTTCAATCAACATCATATCCAATGACATATAGAAATATGTAATAGTATATTTACAAAAATCATCATCGTTTCCCTGATTTTATAAGGGATCTATTTTTATTAAATTGCACACATTTTCAAGTGTAACATATATTAAGTTATTTAGATAATTTTACAGTTAATAAAATTTCAATAATTAGTGATATAAATCTATTGATTTAAAAGCATATTTATACTGGATAGATTATATTTTTTATAGAATGATAATATTCGATAATTCATATATATCGTATAGTTCATTTTTTTTGAAAAATTAAACTAGATTTTTTAATTTGGATTATGTATAAACTCATGGAAGGTTTCTGCGCGTAACAAGCTTTTGAAAATTATTTCAGGTGTTGTGTCGTCTTTATTTCAAAATATTATTATGTTGACTTCAAAGTAATTTTGTTTCGATGTTGCTGTAATTGGTTTTTGCGATTTATATAAAATAACGAGAAGATCGACGTAACCGATGGATACATTGTGTACGATTGTTCTTGTCTTGGGAGTATATGTTATTGCTATTATATTTAGTAACATTACGGTTACTATGTGAATAGTGTATAATGTTATTATTGATATTTTTTGGAATATGTAGATCACTTGGTTGTATGTCTGAAACATTAGTATTTTTAGAATTGTTGATAGAATGAGAGTTTACTGCAGTGATAGTGATTTTTTTTTCAAAAATATGAGAATCTGATATATTATATATTCTGTAGAGATGGAGATATAGAAATTCTACTGATTCTTTGTTTATTTTTACCAAAAGGTTATGTTTAGATTGATGATCCTTTAGTCGTATCCAAAATGTCAGATGACATATCTTATTTAAGTGTTTACATATAACGCGGTATTTGTATTTTGTATTATATTTTTGTATAGATGTTTTTTTTATTGTTTTTTTAATATATTGTGTTTGATTAGTATAACAAGGAGTAGATATAACTTGATCAATATTTTCAATAAATTTTGATATAGATACAGTGGTATTTTTATCTTCATTAAAACAATCTGTTATTTTTTTATAGTTGTTGCAGTTAGCTTGATTTTTTATGTCATGGTTGTGATTTTTTTTATCAATATTGTTGTCTTTAGGACAACAATATTGATATAACTGAGTATCATGGTGTAAGTGTTGAGATAGTCTGTTTTTATGTGTAATTGCAATATATATCCAATTGGTATGTTTTTTAATTATGTTGGATAGTCTCTTTTCTAAGTGAGTATAATTATCCATGCACACACTAAGCAATTTAGACCAATAATTTGTTGCTTTGTCAAACCATGAAATTTCTTGTTTTGTTTTAGATTGTAATTTGTAATTTGTATAATGATAAATGTTATTATGATTAGATATTGAATTTAATAAAACGATTGTGTTTGATTGTGATGTTTCTGAAGCATATGTGTAATTTGAAGAAATTATTTCTCCTGATGATTGGATTATTTCATGATTTTGATTTGTTGCTAATAAGTAGCTTGGTTTATTGTTTATTTCTCCTTTGCGTATGCGTCGAACCTCGTAATTTGGAGTTTTCATTTGTTCATAAGGTACTATGACGGCACGTACTCCTCTGTGACGTTGTTCTATATCGCTAATAGCTTTTCTTTTTTCATTAAGTAAGTATGAGGCGATAGCTACGGGAACAATTGCATGTACTTCGTGAGTATTATCTTTTAGTGCCTCTTCTTCAATTAAACGTAAAATGGATAGAGAAAGAGATTCATTATCACGAATACTACCTGTTCCACTGCAACGTGGACAAATATGATGGCTTGACTCTCCTAGTGACGTACTTAGTCGTTGTCTAGATAATTCTAATAGACCAAATTTAGAAATACGTCCTATTTGAATGCGAGCACGATCTTGATGTACTGCTATTTTTAAATGATTTTCAATATCACGTTGATGGCGAATTGGAGTCATATCTATAAAGTCTATAACAATTAATCCACCTACATCCCGAAGACGTAATTGTCGTGCTATTTCATCAGTTGCTTCTAAATTGGTGTTAAAAGCTGTATCTTCAATATCTAACCCTTTAGTAGATTTTGAGGAATTAATATCGATTGCTGTTAAAGCTTCAGTAGTATCGATAACAATAGATCCTCCAGATGGTAAACGTACTTCTCGTTGAAATGCCGATTCTATTTGAGATTCTATTTGATAATGACTAAATAAAGGAATGTCACCATTATACAATTTTATTTTTTTGGCAAAATCCGGACGACCTAAAGAAGTGATATGTTCTTTGGCTGAATTCAAAATTTTAGGATTATCGATTAAAATTTCTCCTATATCTGGACGTAAATAATCACGAAATGCACGTACGATAACATTACTATCTTGATGTATTAAAAAAGGTGCTAGTTGTTTCTCTGCGGTATTTTTTATAGTCTCCCAATGTTGTAAGCGAGAAGTTAAATCCCATTCTAATGCTTCAGTAGATTTTCCCAATCCAGCGGTACGAATAATTAAACTCATTCCTTCAGGCAATTTTAAAGCAGATAAAGTTTCTTTTAATTCGACTCGATCATTGCCTTCGATCCGTCTTGAGATGCCACCAGCTTTGGAATTATTTGTCATGAGTACTAAGTAGCTACCTGCTAAACTGATAAAAGTAGTTAATGCCGCACCTTTATTTCCTCTTTCTTCCTTATCTATTTGTACAATTAGTTCTTGTCCTTCGCACAAAATTTCTTTAATATTAAATTTATTATAGGAAGAAGATAATGGAGAAAGAAAATATTCATGCGAGATTTCCTTTATAGGAAGGAATCCGTGTCGTTCGGCTCCATAGTCTACGAATACTGCTTCTAAACTAGGTTCAATGTGAATAATTTTGCCTTTATAAATATTTGATTTTTTTTGTTCGTGACCTATGGTTTCAATATCTAAGTCATATAATCGTTGTCCATCTACTAATGCTACTCGTAATTCTTCTTGTTGAGTAGCGTTAATTAACATTCTTTTCATTATAATTTTTACCAATGTTGACATATTGAAATGTAGATGTATTCATTTGAATATCTAATTATTTCAGTATTCTTTTAGTGTTATGTTGAATAAATTTTCATTTATAACTTAAATGTATAATTGTTTTTTCTCTGAAAGTTCCTAGAATTGTTAATAACTACATATTTATGTAAATTATAATATTAGTTATTGATGGAATATTTTATTCCAGCAGTATTATTACAAATGATGTTTATTATTTTTTGTAATATATCATCTATCAGCAACTTTATTGTAATTATATAAGTTAATAATTGTACTTGATACTAAATGAAAAAATAATACTTTATATAAGTATATCTTAATGAAATTACATATGATTAATATAAAATTATTAGTTGTAAGTATTAAATATATTAATGGTTTTAAAATATTTGTCATTTAGTTAGGCTTAGTTTACTTAAATTATATTTTCTATTATCTTTGTCATTATATTGGAACAATTATCTAATTGCCATGGTTTCTTATGAAAGAACATAATACTCAAATACATTTAATTAGAATTTCTTCAAATTTTTCTGGTCAAAGGATTGATAATTTTTTATATACCTATTTAAAAGTAGTCCCTAAATCTATGATTTATAGAATTATACGAACTGGTGCAATACGTGTTAATAAAAAAAGAATCCAATTTCAATATAAGTTACAAGTAGGAGATGTGTTAAGAATTCCTCCAGTAAAGGGAATAAAAGTAAATAGATTTAATACGAAATATATGAAGGAAATTGCATTTTTAGAAAAAATCATAATTCATGAAGATGATTATTTGTTAGCACTGAATAAGCCGACTGGTATTGCTGTACATGGAGGAAGTGGTCTTAAATTTGGTGTTATTGAAGGATTACGAGCACTGCGTCCTAAAGCACAGTTTTTAGAATTAGTTCATCGTTTAGATCGAGATACTTCTGGTGTGCTGTTAGTGGCTAAAAAACGTACTGTTTTAGTGCAATTACATGAACAATTACGTCTAAAAAATATGAAAAAAGAATATTTGGCTTTAGTACATGGAGTATGGAATGCAAATATACAAATAGTATCTGTGCCATTGTTAAAAAAGAATATTTCGTTGTATGACAATAGAACTATTTATATAGATTCAGATAAGGGAAAATTTTCTACGACTTATTTTTACATTAAAGAACGATTTGCTAACATAGCAACCTTGCTTACAATTAAACCTATCACCGGGCGTACACATCAGATTAGAGTGCATACTCAGCATGCTAGTCATCCTATTATAGGAGACGATGTATATGGTGATGATCAAGTTAATGTTCAATTTAAACAATTTGGATTTAATCGATTGTTTTTACATGCTTACATGTTATGTTTTACACACCCAAATACAAGAAAAAAATTCCATATATATGCACCGTTGGGACAGTCATTTTATAATTGCTTATTTTTTTTAAGAAATTTAATTATAAATAACTATAATGGTGCATTAGAGTATATGAGAAAAATGTAGATAATAGAGATAAAAAATAATAACAATGATTATTGTTAGTTGTTAATCATTAATTTAACAAAAAAATTTGATCGCTAATATTAGAATGCTCAAAGAAGAATATTATTATTGATGTAGTTTTTATAATCTTGACAAGATTAATATCTTGTTTACAAAAATAATAAATGTATAAAATTTTCATTTTTTAAAACAGTTTCGGTATTATTAATTGTTTAATAAAAAAAGATGATGAATTAAGAGGTTAATTTATTGTCTGTTTTTGATATAATGAATATTATCATGACATAATAGAGTTGAGATGCATTAGAAAATCAGTGTATTGTATAAAATGAAATTATTTGAATAATATCTAGATAGTTTTGTATTATAAAATAAAATTTAATTGATCGTTTTAGTGAATTATGAAGTATATTTATAATACTCTAATCATAAATGACATTTAATGTTAAGAACGTAATTGTATAAATGTTAGTGATTATGCTCATATATGTAATAAATTTGATTTTTTTAAATATGTTATCTGATTTTTATTGAATTATGTCTTAATAGTTGGTATTAAAAATATTGGTTATTGATGCTTTTTGGTGTAATTTTTTATTGTCGTGAGAAAATTGGTAAGTGCATAAGATTAAGACAAGAGAATAAGTGCTATGATAAAATATTATCAATTTAAGATAAACTGATTCTTTATATAGTTTATATATGAGTATATAGTGAATGTAGTTATTACATACGGTTATATTTTTTTTGAATAACATTAAGAATGTTATGTAATAACGCAAAGAAGTAGTATAAATCAATGAAAATATTATGTTTGTAAGTGATAGAAAATAAATCTAATATTTTTTGATAAAATAATGTTTTCAATGAAAAATAAAAAATATTATTAATTTGAGAAGTTATATTAAGTGTAAATTAAATAAACGAGCATTTTAATCATTTAGTTAATTTGATAAGAATTATACTGGATATTCGGAGAACAAATAATACTATAAAAAATATATTAAAAGGAGAATATAGCATGGCCGTACAGCAAAATAAGTCTACTCGTTCTACAAGAGGAATGCGTCGTGCTCATCATGCACTGCGCCTAACTACTATATCAATAGATCGAATATCTGGAGAAACACACCGAAGGCATTGTATTACTTTTGATGGCTTTTATCGCGGACGAAAAATGATTGAGAAGTAATTTTTGAAAAACGATATACAATCGCAGAATTTAGTGCTTGCATTGGATGCGATGGGTGGAGATTTTGGTCCAGTTGTAACAGTACCTGCTTCTTTACAGGCATTATCTTTATACCCAAAACTCGAATTGTTGCTTGTTGGAGACTCTGATGTCATTTCACCTCTTTTAGAGACATCAAAATCTGTATGTCTAGATAGATTAACTGTTGTTCCAGCAAAAGCGGTAATTAGAGGGGATGTTAGACTTGCTCAGGCTATTAGAGCAAGTCGAGGCACTTCGATGCGTGTAGCTTTAGAACTTATTCAATCCGGACGCGCTCAAGCTTGCGTTAGCGCAGGAAATACGGGCGTTCTCATGGGTTTATCTAAATTAGTACTCAAGTCCATAAATGGTATTGTACGCCCTGCTTTAACAACGTTGCTACCACATCAAAAACAGGGAAAAACTGTTATATTAGATTTAGGAGCTAATATTTCATGTGATGGTGCAATGTTAGTACAATTTGCAATCATGGGTTCGGTATTGTCAGAACAAATTTTAGGTATAAGTAATCCAAGAGTAGCATTATTAAACATTGGATCAGAAGAAACTAAAGGTTTAGATAACATTCGTAGTGCTTCAGAGATATTACATACTATTTCATCAATTCATTATGTTGGTTACATTGAGGCGAATGATTTATTAATGGGAAAAACAGATGTCTTAGTTTGTGATGGGTTTATTGGCAATATTACCTTAAAAACCATGGAAGGAGTTATGAGAGTAATTCTGTCGATATTACAATCATCATCAGGGCAAAGAAATAAATTTAATTGGATGATGAAAAGTATTAATTTTTGGATAAGTAAATATTTATTTAATCAACTCAATCAATTCAATCCAGATTGGTATAATGGAGCTCATTTGGTAGGTTTACGTAGTACGGTAATAAAAAGCCATGGCGCAGCTAATCAACGTGCATTTACTGCTGCTATTATACAGGCGATTCGTGCTGTGGAACGAAAAGTGCCAGAAAAAATTTCTAATCGATTAAGTGTAGTGTTATCTAAAAATAATAATTGAATATCCATGTTTACTAGAATCCTTGGCACTGGGAGTTATTTGCCTCAACAAATCAGATCTAATCTTGTTTTAGAAAAAATGGTAAATACATCGCATGAATGGATTGTTGCTCGCACTGGTATTCAAGAACGTCGCATTTCTAATTCTGATGAAACTGTTGCAAAAATGGGTTATTTTGCTGCTAAACAAGCTTTAGATATGTCTTGTCTACGTGCTGACAAAATAGGTATTATTATTGTTGCTACTACATCTTCTAGTCATGCATTTCCTAGTTCAGCATGTCAAATTCAACGCGACTTATGCATACAAGATACTATTGCGTTCGATTTATCAGCAGCTTGTTCTGGGTTTGTTTATGCATTGGGTGTAGCGGATCAATATATTAAAAATGGAAGTGTAGATTATGCTTTAGTTATAGGTTCAGATACATTAAGTCATACTTTAGATCCTAGAGATCGTGAAACATTGATTTTATTTGGTGATGGAGCAGGCGCAGTAATACTCGGTCGTTCAAAAACACCAGGTATTATTTCTACTCATTTACATGCAGATGGACATCATGGAGATTTGTTGACTCTTCCTCATTGTAACAGGCAGTATCCTGCTGTATCTAATTATTT
Source organism: Blochmannia endosymbiont of Camponotus nipponensis (assembly GCF_009827135.1). Classification (NCBI taxonomy): domain Bacteria; kingdom Pseudomonadati; phylum Pseudomonadota; class Gammaproteobacteria; order Enterobacterales; family Enterobacteriaceae; genus Candidatus Blochmanniella; species Blochmannia endosymbiont of Camponotus nipponensis. The sequence goes on from NZ_CP046534.1 coordinate 706,279, forward strand.
AACAATGTCTGGCAATAAAGTATTTAAAATCGCTGTTTCTGTTTTAGCGCGTGTTATAGATGAAACACTGCATGTTAACAATGTACACCAAGATGAATTAGATTGGTTAGTACCTCATCAAGCTAATTTGAGAATTATTTCCGCTACCGCTAAACGATTAGATATGGATATGAGAAAAGTAGTAATTACTCTTGATAGACATGGAAATACATCTGCAGCTTCTGTTCCTTTAGCGTTAGATGAAGCAGTACGCGATGGTCGTATTAAATCAGATCAATTGGTATTACTGGAATCATTTGGAGCTGGATTTACCTGGGGTTCAGTATTATTACGATTTTAATTATAAAGGGAGTATTAAATATTATGAATAATAATAAATTAGCTGTAATATTTCCAGGACAAGCGGCTCAGCGAGTAGGCATGCTAAAAACTCTTGCCAAACATTATTCATTAGTAGAAGAGACTTTTGCTGAAGTATCGGAGATTTTAGGTTATGATATATGGAAATTGATACAGTGCGGACCTTCTGAGGAATTAAACAAAACCTATCGATCACAACCAGCTATTTTGACGGCATCAGTGGCTATTTGGAGAATATGGAAACAACAGGGAGGTTGTATGCCAAGGATAATGGCGGGTCATAGTTTAGGCGAGTATTCTGCTTTAGTATGCTCGGAGAGCATGGATTTGTACTCTGCAGCTAAATTAGTAATGATACGTGGTATGCTAATGCAAGAAGTAACACCATATGGGTACGGAGCTATGTCTGTAATCATTGGACTTAATGATGATATGGTTTTTAAATGTTGTAGGTCTGCACAAAAAGATCAAATTGTTTCTCCTGCTGGTTTTAATGCCCCTGGACATATAGTTATTTCTGGGCATAAAGAAGCAGTAAATCGTGTCAATTTGTGTTGTAAAAATGCAGGAGCAAAACATATATTTATGTTGCCGATTAGTGTTCCATCGCATTGTGCGTTAATGAAACCAATGGTTGAAAAATTCAGAAAAGCATTAGAACAAATAGTTATTACTACTCCTAATATACCAGTAGTGAATAATACTGATGTGTGTATTGAGCGAGAGCCCAAAGCTATTCGTAGTGCATTAATGAGGCAACTGTATACTCCAGTGCGTTGGCGTGAAATTGTGCAATATTGTGTTCATCAAAAAATTAAGAGATTTTTAGAAATGGGTCCTGGAACAATATTAACCGGATTGGTACGCAACACCGTTGACAATGCGTTTGTTTTATCAATAAACGATCCTATTTCTTTTGCAGAAGCGATGAAAGTTAATTGGAGTTAATTTATTCATGTCAGGAGTATATGTAGGATGAATTTTAATAAAAAGATTGTTTTAGTAACTGGTGCTCGCCGTGGTATTGGTCGTGCTATTATAGAAATGTTTGCACTGTATGGAGCTACTGTAATAGGAACTGCAACTAGCGCGTTAGGTGTTAAAGATATTGATAGGTATGTAGGAAATCAAGGAAAAGGAATCCAATTAAATGTTAGTGACAAACATTCTATTGATATTTTTTTAGACAAGATGCAACAAGAATTTGGTAATGTTGATATTTTGGTAAATAACGCTGGTATAGTTCAGGATAGTATTTTGTTATACATGAAAGATGATGAATGGCAGTCTGTTATTGATGTAAATTTAACCGCTGTGTACCGCATGTCTAAAGTGGTAATAAAATCGATGATAAAAAAACATTATGGTAGAATTATTAATATTGGATCTGTAGTTGGTGTTATGGGTAATGCTGGTCAAGTGAATTATTCGGCTGCTAAGTCAGGATTAATTGGGTTTACAAAGTCTTTAGCGCGGGAAGTTGCTTCTAGAGGTGTTACAGTTAATTTGGTAACACCAGGATTTATTTGCACGGATATGGTTAAAAAATTTACTGATAAACAAAAAAATCATATTTTGTCACAAATACCAATTAAACGTTTTGGAGATCCAAAAGATGTAGCTTATGCGGTAATGTTTTTTGCTTCTAATCGTGCGGAATATATCACTGGACAAACAATACATGTTAATGGAGGAATGTATATGGGGTAATCTATATTATGTGCTAGTAGATATTAAATATTTAACAAAATAAAAATGTATTTTATCCTTATGGCGCGAAAGATAAGAGAAAAGTTGCTGATGTTTTTAAAAATTATTTTGTATAGGTGCATTTTTGATAGGAAAATGAGAATATGATTACTATAGAAGAAAAAGTAAAAACAATTATTGCTGAACAATTAGGAGTAAAAAAAGAAGAAGTTGTGAATCATGCTTCATTTGTTGACGATCTTGGGGCTGATTCTCTTGATACTGTTGAGTTGGTTATGGCGTTAGAGGAAGAATTTGATACTGAAATTCCAGATGAAGAAGCAGAGAAAATTACAACTGTACAGGCAGCAATAGATTTCATCAGTAATAATCACAAAAAAAATAAGAATTAATTAATTAATTATAAGGTGTATATTTTTATTTATATTGATATATAAGTAATTTTTCTAGTAAATTGTATTTATTTATTTATGATTCGATATAGATCGAAGTTGTTTTGTGATGTTTCTTATTACGTATAAGACTAATTATATGCATACATGACGTTGGTCTCATGTAAGTAAGGCTGTCGATTATGTTTTAATTAATTTTGTTGTCTATGATATTTAATGAAATTTTGGTGCTTTTTTCATAAATCAGATGAACTTTAATATATAAATCACACTGTGATAATTTGCAAATATTACAAGATAATAGTTTTAAAAAAGTTTGATTTTTTTTTAAAAATATCATTTATATTAGATAATTGTTTTATTGAATTATAAAATTAAAGATATTGTGCAAAGTTAAATGACAGTTAAATTGTAGTACGAATTATATATAGAAATAGAAGTAATCAGATTTTAAGCATTGTATGTGTTAATGTCCCATCAATAGTATGGGATTATGCCTATTTTAATATAGGTAACTGCTGCTATCTATACATGAAATATTTTTTTGTTTCTATTGTATGTGTTTATGAAAATTATATTAATAAAATTTATATTATAATACTGTAATATTATTGGGTACTGATAAATTGAGATAAAAATGTATTGGGTTAATGGAATTAAAAAAAAAACAATATTATTAAATAATCGTGCTTTACATTTTGGTGATGGATTTTTTACGACTGCTAAATTACAAGATGGAAAAGTAAAATTTTTAGATTGGCATATGGATAGATTAATTATATCAGCAAAAAGGTTGATGTTTAATAATATTAATTTTGATCTTTTATATAAAGAAATGCTGCATGCAGCTTCTTATAGTAATATATACAGTGTCATCAAAGTAATAGTAATTAGAGAAAATAACCTCAGGTTATCTGGATATCGATGTAGCAACGATATAGAACCATTACGTATCATTTATGTTAGTAAATTACCAAAATATTACATGCGTTGGATTAGATCTGGAATTCATTTGAGAACAAGTGTTATGCGTTTAGCACGTAACACTTGTTTAGCAGGCATAAAACACTTAAATAGATTAGAGCAGGTTATGATTGCTATTTGGGTGGATAAAAATAAAACTATTGATGAAGCATTAGTTTTAGATACTAATGGAAATGTTGTAGAATGTTGTAGTGCTAATATTTTTTGGAGGCATAAATACCAAGTATTTACTCCATCTTTACGTCATGCTGGTGTTAATGGAACTATGCGTCAGTTTATATTACAATTATTACCAACATTAGGCTACCACATACGAATAGTGACAGTTGGTCCTGAGCATTTAAAAAACGCAAATGAAGTTTTTATTACCAATTCTTTGTTACCATTAGCATCAGTTAATTCAATTGATGATTATTGTTATTCAGATAGGACGTTATTTCATTTATTGCGTTCTTATATTATAAATAGTGATATTTAGTAACACTTATAATGGTTTTATGTAAAATAATACTCATACAATATTTATGGTTTTTTTAATCAGAACTATATCTTATATAAATTTGTTAAAATAGTGATCACACATCTCTTGATATCAGTTTTTATCAAGCATTACCATAACAGTAATAGAAAAATATTTCATTTTATTATTACATAGATAATGATTATTATCTTTTTAGAATGCATTAAATGTTATGTTTTTTATTAAATTTATGTGTATTTTTTTTGAGTAAAAATAATTAAAGAATATTTAAGTATAATGTATTTTGATAATTATGTACCTAATTTACATGAAAAGCTCATGTAATTTTCGTAAAATAATTAGAATCACTCAAAAAATGACATAAATCGTTTTATATGAGAGTATAATATGGATAATAAGTTTATTACAATTGAAGGGTTAGATGGTGCCGGAAAAACTACTGTTGCTCATAGAATGATTAGCTACTTAAATCAGTACGGTATTACTAAAATTTTAACTACGCATGAACCTGGAGGTACGCCAATTTCGGATTTATTGCGTATACTGATAAAATACGGTGGACCTACGGATGAGCCTATTAATAATACATCAGAATTATTAATGATATATACTGCACGATTACAATTAATAGAAAATGTTATTAAACCAGCTTTATCTAAAGGTTATTGGGTGATTGGAGATAGATATGATTTATCTTCTCAGGCATATCAAGGAGCTGGAAGAGAAATGGATACATTATTGTTACATACTTTATCAGATAAAATTACAAATATCTTATCTCCAGATCTAACATTTTATCTTGATATTTCTCCGGAATTAAGCTTATCTCGTATAAATAACAGAAGAACGTTAGATCGTATTGAAAAAGAACCCCTAATTTTTTTTGATCGTGTGCGTTCTTGTTATAAAAAATTAGCTTCTGAAAAAAAAAATATCATCACGATCGATGCTACTCAAAGTTTAGAAGAAGTTTCTATTACTATTTACAGATATTTAAATTGGTGGTTCTTGTGTCAACAAGAATAAAATATAATGAAATGGTATCCTTGGTTAGATATTACTTATAATCAAATATTAAATTCTTATCGAAAAAATAGAGGACATCATGCGTTACTTTTAAATGGTAAACGAGATAATGGTGAAGATACTTTGATTGATGCCATTGTTCGTTGGTTAATTTGTGCTTATCCTAAAGACATTAGACATTGTAACATTTGTTATAATTGTAAGTTAATGAATGTTGGGCATTATCCTGATTATTATCAAATAAAGCCCGAAAATAATACTCAATCTATAGGTATAGATACCATACGTACTTGTATTGATGCTATATCTAAGCATTCTTATCAAAACAAATTAAAAATTATATGTATAAAATACGTGGAATATTTAACTGATCAGGCTAGTAGTGCGTTACTAAAAACACTTGATGAACCTCCAATAAATACTTATTTTTTTTTTAAAACCCGAGATCATATGAGAATACCATTGACATTGTTGAGTCGATGTATACGATGGTCTATTATACCGCCAAAGGAATCACTTGGATTACAGTGGTTAATGCAACAACAGAAGAAGATAAATAATATTTTGTTGGGACAATGCGCATTACGTCTATGTGATGGGGCCCCTATAGAAGCAGAGGCTATGTTTAGATTAGGTTTGTGGAAAAAACGATTAGAATTGTGTAAATCTATAAATTACGCGATTACAAACGGAGATTTTTTAAAACTTGTACCATTGTTAAATGCTTGTAATAAAAATATATTTTTGTATTGGTTTATTACTGTGCTTATGGATGCATTAAAATGGAAGCAAGGCATAAAAAAAAGATTTATAATAAATTTAGATCAAATGGAATTAATTACTGTTATCACAGAACAGAGGAGTCTCTTGTCTTTAAGTAGTCAGTTACAACAATGGTTAGTACTATTACGTTATTTTCAAGAATTTACTAATGTTGATCGTGAGTTATTATTGACTTATCGGTTATTAAATTGGAAACAAGATATTGTTGAATCTTGTTTTCATCCATGGAGTATATGATATTATGTTTTTGGTGGATTCTCATTGTCATCTACATCAATTGAATTATAAAAATGTTCATAAAAATGTTTCAGATGTATTAAACAAAGCGAAAGAACGCGGAGTGCAATTAGTTTTATCAGTTAGTCTCACTATGGCGGACTATAATGATATGGTGGAATTAGTAGGGTATAGAAATGATGTTGTGTTTTCTTGCGGGGTACATCCTACATATGTGTATAATATTGATAATTTTAACAGTGAGAAATTATTTGTTTTATCTTCTCAAAAAAATATAGTTGCTATAGGTGAAACCGGATTGGATTATCATTATCAATTAACGTTAGATGACAAAAAAAAACAAATAAAAGCATTTCAAGAACATATTAATGTTGCTAAAGCAGTACAAAAGCCAATTATAGTACATAGTCGTGAATCTTGTAAGGATACTGTTACTCTTTTATTCGCGGAAGAAGCAAGAGAATGCGGTGGTGTATTGCATTGTTTTAGTGAAGATATAGATACCGCAAGATTGTTATTAAATCTTAATTTTTATATATCTTTTTCTGGAATGATAACGTTTAAGAAGTTTTGCGCGATGCAAGAAGTTATTAAATATATACCTTCTGATCGTATATTATTAGAAACTGATTCGCCTTATTTGACCCCAGTACCTTATAGGGGGCAGGAAAATCAACCTGCTTATATATATGAAATTGCAAAATATGTAGCGCTTGTAAAAAATATAAATATAGATGAATTAGCTCTTATTACTACTTCTAATTTTCATACCTTATTCCATTTAGAACAACAGTATACATAATGTATATGTTTAATGAAGACATAAATAAAATATTTTTATTTTGGTTGATCTTTAGAACATAGTAATTTTGTTATATTAAAATAATGATTTAGTTGGTATTGAAATTTATTAATATAATAATTATATCAATATCTCTAAGAGATAGTATTTGAAGATTGATCCAGGTATAGTATTTATGTTTTTATTTTAAGAAGTAAAATTTTGGTTGATGTGTTAAAGAAGTTATTGTAGAATTCACATTATCTTAAAAACAGGATAAATCATGAAAAAAGATAATATATTTTTAAATATTATTAGAAAAAAAATTAAAACTGATATCTTATATCAAGATGAATTAGTTACTGCATTTTATGATTTATATCCTCAGGCACCTGTTCATGTACTGATTATTCCTAATATATTAATTCCTACTGTTAATCATGTATCAATTCAGGATGAAATAACATTAGGTAGATTATTCATAGTAGCAGCAAAGATTGCTAAAAAACAAAATATACATTCTTCAGGTTATCGTTTGATAGTTAATTGTAATGCTCATTCTGGACAAGAAATTTATCATCTCCACATGCATTTATTAGGTGGCAAGCCTCTAGGTCCTTTGTTACAACAAAACAATATATTGTAGCTATTTATAGTTTAATACGCTATAAATGTGAATGAGATGGTTCTTTATATGTGACATAGTTGTATGTAGCTTACCTAATATGGTAGGTAATTATTTATTAATTTATGAATAATAACATATATTGTTTATTATATCATATTCATATAACTAGATAAAATGATAAAAATCATATTAGAATTCTATTATTAATGATAGATAATACATTTGTTATCATGAAAAAAAAAATTATGTATTTAATGATTAATGTGATTAATATATATTGTATTGGATTATATAGTTATAATATACTTGCTTTAAGTACAGAACCAGTATTATCAGTGCCGTCGACAATCAATTTAATTGATTGGAAACCGGTTTTATTAAAAATACTGCAAAATGTATTTTTTTTTGATAACATTGCACATGATGGTCTTTTATTAGTAAACATGGTAAAAAATGATACCGATGGTGTTTTACAAGCCACAAATATTACAAATATTTTAATTAATTGTATTCAAGAAAATACCAGAAAATATAATGTTATTGATATAGAAACAATGTATGCCGTATATAGGCAATTAGGTGTATATCCGGAGGATAATCGTAATTCTTATAATTTTGCTATAAAAATTGCAAATTATTTAAAAGCGAACTATATTTTATATAGTATTGCTTACGGAGATTCAAAAAAACCAAATTTAGAATTACAATTAATATTAGTTAAAACTGGTGAAATTGTACAAGTTATTAACGGTTCTGTATAAAATGTATATATATCCTCTTAATAGGAAAGAGAGGTAAAGTAACTGTTTAAAGTTTTTAAGAAGATTTTAATATGATACTTAAGCATCATTTAGCTTGTTAAAATTAATAGAACAGTTACATCTATTGCGCAGTAAGTCAGCATAGATGGAAATATGCATATTTGCATTAACATTGCATATGTAAATTTTGATATCTGTAATTTATATATTTATGAGGTAATATAAACAAATATTGATGTATCGATCAACTATATTGTTTATTGCACTACGTTATATTTTAGGAAAATCGGTAGATCAATTTGGTCGATATATTTACTGGATTTCTAGTTTTGCTATTATGTTAGGTGTAATGGCTATGATAATTATATTATCAGTCATGAATGGTTTTGAACGAGAATTAAAAAAAAACCTTCTTAATTTCATACCTCATGTTTTACTCACTAGTTCAAAAGGATACGTGCATGTTGGACATAAACCACATTTAATGTTACGTCAATTAGACAATATAACACGTGTGCAACCGTTAGTTATATCTAATGTAATATTACAAAGTTGTAAGAAGATTTCGTTTGGAGTTATGCTGGGTATTGATCCAAATCAATTTGAACCATTATGTGATTATTTGGTGAATAAACGTGCAAGTAAATTAATTTTAGGAAAATATTATATCATTCTTGGATCAGCATTAGCAAAAAAACTTGAAGTACATATAAATGATCAAATTCGTTTGATTATTCCTTCTGTTGTGCAGATCACTCCTATTGGTTATGTTCCTAGTCAACGATTGTTTACAGTATTGGATATTTATATTACTTCTAGTGAAGTTGATTCTTATCAAGTATTAACGCATCAATCAGATGCGTCTGCATTAATGCATTATCCACCGCAATGTGTTACTGGATGGCGTGTATGGCTGCATAAACCATTTTTGATTGATAATAGTTATTATTGTTATCAACAATCACAATTACATATAGATTGGGTTTGGAAAGATTGGAGAGAATCTAAAGGATCTTTAATGCAAGCGATGAAAACAGAAAGAAATATAATGTTTTTGCTGCTAAGTTTAATCATAATAGCAGCAGTTTTTAATATTATTTCTTTTTTGGTATTGTTAATATTAGACAAACAAATAGAGATAGCAATACTACAAACATATGGTTTTACTCGCCGAAATATTGTGTTACTTTTTATGCTTCAGGGGATTAGTAATGGTTTTTTTGGTGTTATATTTGGAACAGGATTAGGAGTATTGTTATCTAATAAATTAAACAAAATATTATTATTTTTAAAAATATTTTCAGATGTATTACCATTACCTGTAGAAATAAAATTTTCGCAAATATTAAGTATTATATTTATAACGTTCATTATTATCTTATTAGCAACTTTATATCCATCATGGCGTGCAACTGCTATTCATCCTGCAAGAATTTTACGTTATGACTGATATTCCATTATTGCATTGTACTCAGTTAACAAAGTGTTATCAATGTGCTGATATTTTAGTTAAAGTATTAAATGGTATTACTTTAAGTATTCAATGTAATGAAGTTATCGCCATCGTAGGAGCATCTGGATCTGGTAAGAGTACATTGTTACATTTGCTTGGAGGATTAGATAAACCAACTGAAGGTAAGGTATTTTTTGAAGGTCATGCGCTACATCATTTATCTGATAATGCGTGTGCTGCGATACGTAATAAACGTATAGGGTTTATCTATCAATTTCATCATTTATTATTGGATTTTAATATTTTAGAAAATGTAGCTATGCCTTTGTTGATTGGAGGTGTTAAGTTTAATCATGCAAAAAATAGGGCACTATATATACTAGAGGTGGTTGGGTTAATAAATCGTATTCATTCTTTTCCACATGAATTATCTGGGGGAGAAAGTCAACGAGTCACTATAGCTCGAGCTATAATAAATAACCCATCTTTAGTACTTGCTGATGAACCAACTGGTAATTTAGATCAAAAAAATTCAGATAATATTTTTCAATTATTAAAGACATTAAATATACATTATGGTACAACTTTTGTAATTGCAACTCATGATTTACGTTTAGCTCAGCAATGTCATAAAATATTAAAAATCTCCAATGGTAGAATAACATTAACACAGGATAATTCATTCAGGTAATTATTTATACATGATATTATCTCTACAAATTGCGTTGAAATTTCATCAAAGCGCAAGAAACAATACTTTAATATCTTTAGTATCTTTAATTGCAGTTGTTAGTATTGCTATAGGAATAACGATATCTATAATTTCATTAAGCGCAATAAATGGTTTCAAATATGAGTTAAGCAATCGCATTTTGGCAGTTATTCCGCATGGTGAGATTGAACCAATCAATACACCTTTCATTGGTTGGAAGACAGTTTTAGCGCATATTCGTAAAATGCCAGACATTATTTATGCAAGTCCTTATATTAATTTTTACGGAGTTGTTGAATATTACAATAAATGGCATGCAGTCTATATTAGAAGTGTAGATTTAACACAAAACGTGTATGAAAATGGATTAATTAATTTTATAGAAAAAGATTCTTGGAAATATTTTTGTAAAAATACGAAACAAATTATTTTAGGAAAAGGAATATCAGATACTTTAGGAGTTAAAGTAGGAGATTGGGTTACTATTTTAATTACTAAGGACTTTTGTGCAAGCAACAAATTATTATTATCTAATAAAATTTCTTTACAAGTGGCTGGGATATTAAATTTGAATAGTCAATTAGATTATAATATTGCGATGATATCCTTATCAGACGCGCAATGTTATTGTGGTAGAACATCAGATATTTCAGGAATAGCTATTAAAACTAATGATATTTTTTCTGTTAATAAGACAATATATAAGATTGCAAAGAAACTGAATCATCAGATTTACGTGCGCAGCTGGATGGATACTTATGGATATATTTATCAAGATATTCAAATGGTTCGTATAATTATATATTTATCGATAGTATTAATAATAGGTATTTCTTGTTTTAATGTAATTGCTACGCTTATTTTATCAATAAAAGATAAAAATTATGATGTTGCGATAATTCGTGCATTAGGAGCTCCAAATATTTTTATTCAGCATGTTTTTTTTTGGTATGGATTAATTATTTACGTGATTGCCAGTATAGTAGGAACTGGATTCGGTATTTTTATAGCTTTTAATTTAACAAATTTAGTTATAATATGCAATGATTTACTAGGAAATAAAATTTTTCCAGAAGGAATTTATTTTATTAATTTTTTACCTGTCAAACTGAATAAATGGGATATATTGTTGGTGTTAAGCATAACATTGTTACTTGGATCATTAACTAGTTGGTGCATAGCATTAAAGACGAGGAAAATCGATTTATATAAAATATTAAAATGAATAATTGAGATTACAGTTTTTCTTATCAGAATGTAGGGTGTTAAATGATCTATTTGATTATGTACACAATGATATTATAAGTAAAAATGAATATCGAATATTATTATAAAAGTATATGTTTAGTATTTTTATGTAATAGTTTTGAAGTTTGTTTATGTGTGTATTTTGAATAATATTTAGTTTGTAGTTTACATTATGATTATGAAGGTAATAAAATACAATAGGATGTGTGATATTGTATAACACAAGAATCCACGAGATCAATATGTTTGAATGTATATCCTGATATGAATTTAGTATTTATGCGTATAAGGATAATATCTATAATCTGATACTTACAGTTGTATTTTTAATGTAAGGATATATATGCAATGAAAATTGCAGATCAATCGGTAAAATAATCAATGTTTATTTTTTAATTTTTAAAATGTAGTATAAATTTATTATAATTGACCAATAATTAAAAATTTTGTTATGTTATATCAGCAATGTCATTTGCCATTTCTACCGCTAAACCTATATAATTAATTGGAGTGATTTTTTTTAGTCGTATTTTTTCTATTGTTGGTAATGGTAATGATTCAATAAAAATTTTTATTTTTTCAGCATTAACGTCTGTATTACTGATAAATTTTTTCGTATATTCATAAGATTCGTGAATATTGTGTCGCCGCATTACTGTTTGAATGGCTTCGCTTAATATTAACCAATGTTTACTTAATTCGGTCAATATATGTTCTTTATTAATTGTTAATGTTTTTATGCCTTTTAATACACTATGGTAGGCAATTAAGGCATATCCCAAGGCTATTCCTAAACTTCTTAGAACAGTAGAATCACTTAAATCACGTTGCCAACGCGATATTGGTAATTTAGCAGAAAAATGATTAAATATAGCATTGGCTAATCCTAAATTTCCTTCGGAATTTTCAAAATCTATAGGGTTTATTTTATGAGGCATAGTAGAAGATCCGATGAAATCATTCTTATGATTTTGTTTGAAATAATTGAAAGCAATATAGCCCCATACATCTCTATTAAAGTTTATGAGGATGGTATTAAATCGTGCGATACAATCGGATAATTCAGCAATATAATCATGTGGTTCTATTTGTGTTGTATAAGGATTCCATTCAATACCTAAAGATATAACAAATTCTTCACTGAATTTTCGCCAATTTATTTCTGGATATGCTATAGTGTGAGCATTGTAGTTTCCTACGGCGCCATTAATTTTTCCTAAAATTTTTATTGATTCTAATTGATGATATTGGCGTATCAAACGATATGCAATGTTAGCCATTTCTTTTCCTATGGTAGAAGGAGTAGCAGGTTGTCCATGAGTTCTGGATAACATAGGAATATTTTTGTAATTAATACTCATTTTTTTTATTTCGTTAATAATTTGTTCCCAAATTGGCAATAAAATGGTTCTTTTAGCGTTAATCAGCATTAATCCATATGCAAGATTATTAATATCGTCTGAAGTACAAGCAAAATGAATAAATTCACTTATTTTTTTTAAAGTAGGTAATTTATTTATTTTTTCTTTTAAAAAATATTCTACTGCTTTGAGATCATGATTAATAATTTTTTCTATTTGTTTAATACGTTCTGCATCTTTAATATTAAAGTCAATTACCAATTTATTTAAAAAATCACATTCTATTTGCGTGAAAGGTGGTATTTCTTTGATAGAAATTGTGTTAGCTAGTTTTTTCAACCAATGGATTTCTATTTGTACACGAAATCTTAGTAAACTAAATTCACTAAAAATATTACGTAAAGAATCAGTTTGTTTATAGTAACGACCATCAATAGGAGATATTACGGTTAAGGGCGATAATGTTATCACTTTTTCCTCTTTATAATTTGTAGGTTCTTACGTGTACACAATATTTATAGATTAAATGTTTTTAAAAATAATACATATGTATATATTGTGTTTTTATTTTTTTGTGATGAAAAATTTATTTTTATAATTATGACTGATTATATGAGCATTTACATTAATGTTAAAAACATATGGAGTAATTATAATTACTGATGTTTTATTATAATGATAAGTATAACTATTTATATTATGCATATAATTGATTATTAATTTTGATGTTAATTATTTTTGGTTTTATATAAATTTCTAGAAAATTATAACATTTATTTATAATAAAATGTATACCAATCAAATAACAGTTAAATGTTCACAATTATAGTAATATTTAATATTATTAACAATATTAAATAAATTTTATTATTGTTGTTTCTTATGTTGGTTCAGATTATTCTTTGGTGTTTAAACCGGATAAAAGGATATTTTTTGCGATGATTCCTCCTCCTAAACAACGTTCTTTTGAATAAAAGACTGCTGATTGTCCCGGTGTAATTGCTAGAACCGGGTTTTTTAAAATGACTCTTAGATTGTTGTTAGAAAGAGGGTACACTTGACATGGAATATCTGGATGCCTATATCTAGTTTTAACTGTACAACATAAAGGTGATTTAAGTGTATTTTCTTTAATCCATTGTGCTTGTTCAGCGACGAATTCGGTAGACATGAGACGTGGATGGTTACGTTTTTGTGCTACAATTAATGTATTATTCATTATATCTTTATCTATTACATACCACGGTTGACCATTGCCTTCTTTAACTCCACCGATATTCAGCCCTTTTCTTTGTCCTAAAGTATAAAATGATACTCCTTGGTGTGTTCCGATTTTTTTCCCTCTTGTATTAATTATAATTCCTGGCCGTATCGGTATGTAGTTGCTAATAAAATCTTTAAATTTGCGTTTACCAATAAAACAAATACCAGTTGAGTCTTTTTTGTTTGCTGTAATTAAATTTAGTTTCTTAGCAATATTTCTAACTTTTGATTTATTTAATGTTCCCAAAGGAAATAAACATTGCCTAAGTTGTTTGCTACTAAGTGTATATAAAAAATAACTTTGATCTTTATTTCTATCTACACCACGCATCAAATAAATTTCTTTGTTTATATTAATACGACGCACATAATGTCCAGTTGCTATAAGGTCAGCTCCTAAACTTTTACGTGCAAATTCTAAAAAATATTTAAATTTAATCTCCTTATTACAGAGTATATCAGGATTGGGGGTGCGACCAGCGCTATATTCTCGTAAAAATATTTGAAATACATTTTCCCAATATTCTTGAGAAAAGTTTATGGTATGTAAATGTATACCTAAATGATTACAGACAGAATAAGTATCTGATAAGTCAGATGCTGATGCACAATATTCTGTGTTATCGTCATCTTCCCAATTTTTCATAAATAATCCTTCTACTGTATATCCTTGTTGTTGTAACAACCATGCGGATACAGAAGAATCTACCCCCCCAGACATACCAACAATTACTTTTTTTGAACTAATATACGACATAATTTATAATAAAATAAAGATCTAAAGTTAATTATGTAATACTGCGTATACATAATATATTATATAGCAAAAAATTTATATTTAAAAAAGATTTCATTATGTAAATGTACGGTACATTATTTATTTGGAACAATTTATATGTTCATAATACATATACAAAAATACATGTTTTAAAAAATTAAGTACTTTTATGTGTATAAAATATGAAAATTGAAAAATTTCATTTACGTTATGAGGTTGATGATATAGTGTTTTCAAAAAAAAGAAAATTAAATTATAGTTATTTGCAAGTTTTTAATGTAAATATATATATATATTAAATTAGCATATATTATAAACTTGATTTTTTAATTTTAAATATATGTTATGTATTATTATTTTGTATCTTTTATATGGATAGAATAGGATAGATAAATATAAATTTTTGAGCTCAATTATTCTTTTGAAATATATACAAAATATATCTAGTATATATACAATGTTTTATTTAAAAACTCAATGCTATAATAATATATTTATATTTATTTTTTATGTTTTATATATCATGATTTTCAGTATGAAATATGTAATGTACATTATGTTATATATATATTTTGATATATTTATTGATAAAAAATGTTATTGTTTATACATGTAAAAAATGAGATTTTTATGACTAAAAATGATATAAAAGTGTTATCCAATGATCTAACGCGGATCATAAAAAAGACAGATAATTTACAAGGATTTGTTCAGGTTAGAGCGGCGCATCGTCGTGAACTTATTGATGATTATATTGAGTTGATTGCAGATTTGATTCAAGAATACGGAGAAGCGCGTCAAGTAGAGTTAGCATTAAGACTGGGAGTAACACAACCAACAGTAGCAAAAATGCTGAAGAAATTAATTGCTTCTTCATTAGTTAAACATGCACGCTATCGTGGAGTGTCTTTGACAATACAAGGAAAACAGTTAGCTAAAGAAAATCATATACGACACAAAATTGTAAAAACTTTTCTAATGGCTTTAGGCATTAATAAAAAAATTGCTCAAAGAGACGCAGAAGGTATTGAACATCATGTTAGCAATGAAACATTACTAGCATTTAGTCAATTTTCTGATCGCTTCAATAGATAACTAAATTTAGTTAAATAATTATATAATAAATATATATATATATATATTTAATTTATATTAATCTTTATCTCATTAAAAATGAGATATCTTACGTTATATAGTAAAGTTATGTTTTTTAGATTTTTTAATATCAACTTTACATATATCGTTTACTATAATAAAAATGTAAATATAAATTATTATTTATTTATATATAGTATATATAAATAAATATCTCTGCATATTTTAATTATTAAAATTACAAGGAATTAATTTTCCAGAATAAAGGCATCGCTTTTGCATGATAATTTTTATGAAGAAGTATATATTTTGATTATAAAAATCATGAAATTATGAAGATTTATATAATATATTCGGTTGGCATTTTATTCTTAACGGCTTGTGCGCAGAGAAACGTTGAAGAAAACATTGGACGAACATTATATACTGATTCAAAGTACGCGATTATTTATTCTTCTAAACGAATTACACCATCTATATATAATGATTACATTCATCGTTGTGCTATGAATTATGGAGTAGACGCTTCTTTAGTAAAAGCTATCATTCAAGTAGAATCTAATTACGATCCTACTGTAATTAGTAAATCTAATGCTGTGGGTTTGATGCAGCTTAAAGCGGATACTGCAGGAAAAGATGCTTATCGTTTGAAAGGATGGAAAGGAAAGCCTAGTATTCATGAATTAAAAAATGCTGCTATTAATATTGATCTTGGTACTGCTTATTTATCTATATTGCAAAAACAATTAGAAGGAATTATTAATTTAAAAACCAGACGTTACGCTATAATTGTTGCTTATGTGAACGGTGTAAGTGCATTGTTAAAAACATTTTCTATTGATCGCAATTATGCAATCAAGAAAATAAATAGACTTAATCCAGAACAATTTTTCCAACATATACAATCTCATCATCCATCTACACAAGCACAACGTTATTTATTTAAAGTTAATTCTATTTATATTGAACAGAATTAATTATAATAATGATGTATTTGATATTAATGCTTTTAATAAAATTTTTACGAGCATATATATGGTGATAATTATTTGATGAAGCATAATTATTAATATGTTTATTGATTGTAGTTAATTTTTATATCTAACTTTAATGGGTATCAATATATTTGATTACTGTCATTATCGTAATAAATGGTAAAAAGATGTCAATAGAATATTTAAGATTAATGAATGGTTATTCTGATCCATTTAAATGGGTGATAATCATGTTAAAATATCAGGATACTTTGTTATTATGTGGTTTAATTAAAAATTAATTACAAGTTGTAGATCATTTTATATATAAAAATTGATAAATATATGGTTATTAACTATTGTAATTTGCGAGTTGTTAAATTTTAATAAAAAGGGAAGAGTAAATTTGATTAAATTGATTTTTTCATAAATTTATTAATGAATGCTTTATATTATAATAGTTGTTTCTGAAACAAATAATATATATATGTATATATATATTATTTTGACTATATATTTTTAATATATTATCAGCAAATGTTTCGGTTATAAGTATTTAAGTTAGGTAATTGTTATAACGGGAACATTGGGATAACTTAAATTTTCATGTTAGTTAGTTTGATATTTGATTTATGTCATGTAATTTCAGTACATTGCATAGTACAGTCACTGCATTCAAATCCTACTTCTGGATGAAAGGTACAAATATTGCATGAGTTTATTTCTTTGCAACAATATAATTTAATACGATCTTTTTTAGTATATAAGTATGCTAAACCGATGCTTAATAAAATTATAAGCATTATTGTTAAATTCATTATATATTTTACCTGATTTTTTATGTTGATCAGAATAGGTGATGACGAGTGATTGTTTTGATCCTCAGTTTTTTTCAGAGGAGAGGATATGTAGAGTTGATCTTCATTAATTTTTTCTATAATTAATTGATTATTTAATCTTAATCCTCGTTTAGGAATTGTTACAATAGACGAAGCTTCTAATCCAAAAGAAGTAAAAGTTTTTCTTATTAAACTAATTTGTTGATTTAAGTTTCCATTAGATGGTTCAAGTCCATAAGCTCTCCAAACGATTGAAAACAAGTGTTCTCGAGTAACTGGCGCGCAAACATCAGTATTCCGTTGTTTAATTAGTTCTTCTAATACCCGTCCAGCAGAATTAGACAATTTTACTGATGTATTAGAATCAGTTAATGATGTTAAAACATATTCTGTAGTGTCAAATATTATGGTAGATTGAATTACATATTTCATTTAGTTACTCTATATGAACTGTAAATTGACAAAGTCAGATTCATGTCAGTTGTTTATATAAAATTTAAATAATATTATTTTTTAATTGAAATATATAAAAACTATAAAAAGTATTTTATTATGAAAATTTGCTTTAACATGATTTTAATTATATTATTTTAGATTATGGTAGTTTTACAATTTATTTCAGATAGTATAATACCATACCATAAAAAAGCTAGCATGTTAGTACATGTATTGTTTCAGGAGAAATATAAAATGATACATATTATATATGTTAGTACGCCAATGATATATAAATTATTATTCAATCAATTTTAGCGTTAAATTGAATAGTATGCGTTAATTAAACTTTAGTTGAGCACAGAATAATAAGTATTGTAAGTCTCCATTAGTGTTAAGATAATATTTTTAATTTAATGTTATATATAATAATTTGATTTTTTAAAGTATCATGATATTTGTAAATACTGCAAAAATGCATGTTTAGCTATATATGGTTTCAATTGATGTTGTTAGTATCATTGATTTATATGATTTTTATTGAAAAAAATTAATGACCAGTATAATTGTGATGATTGTATGAGTATGTTGAAAACATGTAATAGTTATAAATATCATGTATATGGTATATGATGTATGGTGTATGGTGTATTTTTTATATTTTAAAATATTAATTCATATAATGTTATTTATAATATATTTCACATTGATTATGTTGATTGTTAATCATACTCAAGCTAATTCAAACGATGCATCATTTCACGGTAGATCCGAGGAAGTTTCCGTATCGGTGTCTGATGATATACAAAATTTGCCTATATTATTACAAGAAAAAGTGCACGACGATATCGTAACTATTATTTTACCAAAAAATTCTCCATTAATTTTTACCTCTTCTCCCTCAAAATTTTTGCAATCGTTTTATGTAACTGATATGTCTGATTATTTAAAAAATATTGTTGGTTTTAATTCTATTCGTAACGGAGGAGTAAATAACGAACCAACATTTCGTGGAATGTTTGGGTCTCGGATACGTATTTTGATGAATAGTGGTGAAATACTTGGAGCTTGTTTTTCTCACATGGATCCTGTTAGTGCTTATATTTCTCCAAACACTTTTGATATTTTAAATATTATTAAGGGCCCTCAAACGGTACTATGGGGTCCTGTAACATCTGGAGGTACATTACAATTTGAACGATATCATCCTCGTTTTGATAGATCAAAAATTCAATTACGTAGCAATGTAGCAATTGGCGCAAATAATAGAATGGATAAAAATATAGATAGTATCATAGGGAATAAATATGGTTATCTTAGATTAATAGGAGAGGTTTCTAGTGCGGATGATTATTATGATGGTAATAAACACCGAGTACATTCTGCATGGTATAAATGGAATGCTGATGCAATTTTATCATTCAATATTGGTACGGACACATGTTTGGAAGTTAGTTTGGGACAAGGCAATGGTCATGCAAATTATGCTGCTCGATCTATGGATGGGTTATGTTTTGCTAGAGAAAGTTATGCAATAAAAATAGAAACTTCGAATATAAGTGAAACATTAGATAAAATTGAATTGCAAGCATGGCGCAATTATGTAAACCATATTATGGC
This sequence comes from Blochmannia endosymbiont of Camponotus nipponensis, assembly GCF_009827135.1. Classification (NCBI taxonomy): domain Bacteria; kingdom Pseudomonadati; phylum Pseudomonadota; class Gammaproteobacteria; order Enterobacterales; family Enterobacteriaceae; genus Candidatus Blochmanniella; species Blochmannia endosymbiont of Camponotus nipponensis. The sequence continues at coordinate 726,200 of NZ_CP046534.1, forward strand.
TGATACTACTATACCTTATATTACAAAATCTTCTACTAAAAAATGTTGTGGTTTCAGTGAAAATTTCAATAACAATATTGATCGATTGATATGGGGGGTTCGAGGTATCGCTGTGTCTCAGTGGGATAATATTAAGTGTTACAGTGGTGCGGATCTACAAATTAATAAACATAGAAAATACGCACAATCTGATGCTAATTGGAAAACAGATATTATTTCTCAAGATACTGGTGTATTTACCGAATTGATTGTTGATTCGTTGTCAGATAGAAGATTAGTTGGCGGCGCGCGACTGGAATATGGTGTAATTAATTTTAATAATCATTCTAAGTATAAACGAAATGCTATAGTATATCCTGCTGGATTTATACGATATGAAAATAATGTTAATCCATTATTGTCGTATTATATTGGTGTGGGAACAAGCTTTCGTTTTCCAGATTACTGGGAATTATTTTCTACTAAATTGGGTGAAAATCTTAATATTGAAAATATTTTTCAATTAAAACCTGAAAGATCCATACAAATAGATACAGGAGTATATTTTCAGCATCTACAAACAAACGGATGGATATCATCTTATGTTGGGTATGTTAAAGATTTTATTTTATCTGATTACAATAATCATGCTACCACATCAGATGATACTAATTATGCAAAAAACACTCATGTTAAAATATGTGGCGCTGAAGCAGGATTAAATTATAAATTTAATGATCATTGGAGTACTGAAGGCAATATTTCATGGGCTTGGGGCGTTAATATAAACGATAATTTTATTTTGCCTACAATTCCTCCATTGGAAGGGAAAATAACATGTCAATGGACACACGGATATTACAGTATAGCTACTTTATGGAGGTTTATGTTAGCACAACAGTCTAATAATAATGAGTGGTTCCATACAAGAATAAATTGTAATACCCCAGGTTTTGGAATATTATCCGTACATCTAGCATGGACGAGTTCTCGATTTTATAAATTTAGCGTTGGTGTAGATAATTTATTAAATCATAATTATAGAGAATACTTGAGTTCACATATTCATAAACGATTTGGATATCCTGATAGAAAGTTAATTTATGAACCAGGACGTACTTGGTGGGTTAAAGTAGGGATGATATTCTAAATAAAAAAGAGGCGATAATGGACAACAGGTTCATAGATAAATAAAAGAGTTTTATTGTTGTCGGTAGTATAATTGTCAGAGAATATATTTAGAGATTAGGTTAATTGCGCATATATTTTGGAAATTTTGATTATCTACTGCGAAAAATAATTCTTCCTTTGCTTAAATCGTATGGTGTAAGTTCAACTGTTACTTTATCTCCCGTCAATATGCGAATATAGTTTTTTCTTATTTTTCCGGAAATATGTGCCACAATGATGTGTCCATTTTCTAATTTTACACGAAACATTGTATTAGGTAAAGTATCTAATACTACACCATGCATTTCGAAATTTTCTTCTTTTGTCATCATTATCTCTAACAAATTAACAATAATTGAAATTATATCATAATATATTAGTTAATCAAGTATTAAAGTTTAATGCATGCGACTCATTTAATATCTTAATTTTTAATAAAAGTTTATAAAAGCAATATTTTTGTTATATATAGTTATTATATATTTTTATGATATTTTATTTTTGAACATATGCATATATTCATATTTAATATGAATCTCTTTTTTATGGTATCGATATATATATGTAGACTTTAATATAATCAACGTATATGTTGCATGGTGAATATAGATTCATATCACTATTTTATGTATGAAATAGTATTCAAAAAAAATATATTGATAAGATATTTATGTTTGTTTTCAATTTTTTAAATAAAAATAATTATATATTTTATTTTGAAAGTGACCAGATAATCATTTAAGTGCTATAATAATTATTATAGCTTCTTAAAAGTGTATTAATCTGCAGTGGATAAATAGCGTTCAGCATCTATTGCTGCCATGCAACCTGAGCCAGCAGCGGTGATGGCTTGACGATAGATATGATCCATAACGTCTCCTGCTGCAAATATACCAGAAATGGAAGTAGCTGTTACGTTACCATTTGTGCCAGATTGTATACGAATGTATCCATTATCTAATACAAGTTGATCATTGAAAATAGAAGTATTAGGGTTATAACCGATAGCAATAAATACACCTTGAACGATTATTATATATTCCTTGTTTTGTATTATGTTTTTTACACATATACCGGTGACATCTGTGTCATTACCTAATATTTCCTTAACAATATGGTTAGTATGTAAAAAAATATTACCGGTTTTCACTTTATGCATCAGTCTATTAATTAATATTTTTTCTGCACTAAATTTATCACGACGATGGATAATATGAACCTCAGAGGCAATGTTAGATAAATATAAACTTTCCTCCACTGCCGTATTACCACCACCAACTACTGCAACAATTTGTTTATTAAAAAAAAATCCATCGCAAGTAGCACATGAAGATACACCTTTTCCTCTATATTTTTCTTCAGAAGGTATTCCAAGTTTGCGAGCATATCCTCCTGTACTTATAATTAAAGCATCGCACGTATATTTATAGACATTACCATACAAACAAAAAGGATATTTTTTGAAATTTACTTTTAAAATATGATCAGAAATAATTTCTGTATGTAAAGAAGTGGCATGTGTGTTCATACGATCCATCAATGTAGGTCCGGTAAGATTTTTTGCATCTCCAGGCCAATTTTCAATATATGTAGTAGTACTGAGTTGACCTCCTATTTCTAATCCAGTAACTAGTACAGGTTTTAAGTTGGCTCGTGCAGCATAAATCGCTGCAGTATACCCGGCAGGTCCTGCTCCTAATATAAGTAATTTACAGTGTTTTTTCATTACCATAATTGTTTTACCTCCTCATATCTCATTCAAACAAAATGCATATATTGCTTCTGTATATTGCATTAAGTATTGATTTTTTTGATATTTAATGTTTTTTAAAAATTAAAATTGATGTAAAAAATAAGTTATAAGTATGCTAAAAATAATAATTCATTTTAGTTATATGAATATATTTATTTTTTATTAACATTAAATATATTTTTTAACAATACTAATATGTGGTTAAACATTTAATTTTTTTGTATGATTGAGAATAAGAATCGTAGCAAAACATATAGATGTTTAATGATATAATTAAATTTATACAACTAATATTAAGATCATACATAACAAATAACACATTATAAGACATACTTGTAATATACAGCAAGTGTTTTATACAAAATTTAACAGTATTTTTTTAACTTTTGTTAGATACAAATGAATATTTGTCCGATACATATATATAATTTTGAAATAATATTTTGAATATGTTGTTGGTTCAACATGTATATAAATTACTGAATTAATATAAGTTGTTATCATTGTAATTATTTATACAAATTAAAATGTTATTATTTATTCTAAGTAAGAATACTCAATATAAAAAGGGGATATTAAATTTAATAAATTTTATCCAAATATTTAAGTAAGGAATATTATGTGATTCATTTTATATTGATTGGTATAAGCATAATTTTATTATATTTAATTATTATATTAATTACTTTCAATCCTGCAGATCCTGGATGGTTACAGATGACGTGGAATGGATCAATTCATAATGTTGGAGGTATATTGGGGGCAAAAATCTCTGATTTCTTATTTTTTATTTTTGGTATTCCAGCTTATATGATTCCATTGTTTATGTTATTTTATCTTTGGAAAATTTATGCACGAGACGTTCATATTACTACTTTTATTTTTTTATTTAAATTAATGGGTATATTAGTACTATTATTTGTGTGTTGCGGATTAGCTCATTTGACTATTGATAATTTTTTTTATTTTTCTTCTGGTGGTATAGTAGGCAGCGTAACGCATGATTTTATTTCATCTTTTGAAAAAATAACTTATCCTACTAATTTAATTTTATTTTTATTGATTGGAATTGCTGATGTTATGATATTTTTCAATAGATTTTTTTTGGTGCTTTTAAGAACTATCAAGAAACAATTATTTTATTATTCATACTATTTGACATCGTTGTTTTTTTGTGAAAAAAAACAACGATGTCAAATTAATAATCAAGAATCATGTGATACATGTAGTATCTATCCATTAACTTTATCCACAAAAAAATCTAATTTTTTGAAAAATTCAGAAAATAATTTATTAAACACACATACAATTTATGATACTGTTGAGAAAATTAAAGAATTTATGAAAACATTTGTTCTTATTTTAAAAAATATTTTTATTAAAGTTAAATGCGTTTCATTAGTGCAAATATTTAGCCGAGTTCTTAATATTATTAAGAGTCTGCTATCTCGTATTAAGTTATATACTAGTAAGAAAGGTCGTGATTATTATCAAATAAAATATATGAATAATGTTTTTTATAAACGAAATAATTATAATATAAAAACTGATAAGTACGATAAAAAATTTTCTAATAATTATAATATATGTTGTTTCGAGAAAAAAGAACAAAATATTAATATGTCATTGATATATGATTCGAATACAGTATGCATTAATGATAAGCATCACAAAAGGAAAATACCTGTATTTATAAATAAAAACATAAAACGCAATATACCTCTGTTTCAACATAAAGAAGTTTCTGCAGTATATCGAAAGTCATATTGTAATGATCGTGCCGTTATTTTTCCCGACGTAGACTTATTAACTACATCTTCTTCAGAAAAAACAACGGATTTTTTAGAATTAAAAAAAATTGCTCATTTATTAGAATCGAAATTATTAGAATATCATATTAAAGCAAATGTAGCAAATATTGTTCCCGGGCCAGTAATTACTCGATTTGAACTAAATTTATCACCCGGCATAAAATCATCAAAAATTTCTAATTTATCGCGTGATTTAGCTCGTGTTTTATATACCACTTCTGTGAGAGTGGTAGAGGTAATTTCTGGTACATCATATGTTGGATTAGAAATACCTAATAAAAAACGCAATACGGTATATTTAGGGGATATAATTAATTCGCAACAGTTTAAAAAAATTAATACTCCATTAGCGTTGGTTTTGGGTAAAGATATATCTGGACAACCATTTATTGTGGATCTTAAATCTATGCCGCATTTATTAGTTGCTGGAACAACTGGATCAGGTAAATCTGTGGGAATTAATGCTATGATTATTAGCATTTTATATAAGGCTACACCGGAAGAAGTGTCTTTTATTATGATTGATCCCAAGATTTTAGAATTATCTATATATTCAGGTATTCCTCATCTTTTAAAACAAGTTATTACTGATACGCAAGAAGTATATGAAGTATTGCAATGGTGTATAAAAGAAATGGAACGTCGTTATAAATTGATGGCTATGCTTGGTGTTCGAAATTTGGAAAATTATAATAACCATTTAAAAAAAAATCATTCTAAGAGATTTACTGCAAACAATGTTATGAGTAAATACATTAATGATAGTTCTGCATTTTCTGATACATTAGAAAAATTACCTTATATTGTAATTATTATAGATGAATTTTCAGATTTAATGATAACTACCACCAAAAAAGTAGAAGAATTAGTAATTCGTTTAACACAAAAAGCTCGTGCTGCTGGTATTCATGTAATATTAGCCACGCAAAGACCATCAGTCAATGTGATTACCGGAGTCATTAAAGCAAATATTCCAGCGCGTGTAGCTTTTACTGTATCAAGTAAAATAGATTCTCGTACTATTCTTGGTCAATCCGGAGCAGAATCTTTATTAGGTATGGGTGACATGTTATATTTAGGCCCCAATTCTTCTATATCTACTCGAGTGCATGGAGCTTTCGTAGAAGATCAGGAAATACATGCGGTAGTTGATTTTTGGAAAAATCAGATAGTTAGTTTATAATCTTTTCTATACAATAAGAATTATTGTAATATGCATAGGATTATTATGTGTATGTTCAGATATACAACTTTTATTATGCATTTATATGAATAAAATATAATAATGGGAGAATAATTAACTATAAATGTTTAAACGAGTAATATACGCTCTTTTTTTTAATGTTGTTGTGGTGATTGCAGTAGTGGCTAATGATATATCTGTTTGTGTATTGCAGAATCGCCTAAAAAAAATAAACAATTTTTACGCGCATTTCATTCAAAAAGTAATTGATGCTGATAGTAATATGTTGTTAGAAGCTTACGGAGAACTATGGGTAAAATGTCCTAATTTATTTAATTGGCATATGATATCTCCCGAAGAGAACTTTTTGATATCTGATGGAAAAACGCTTTGGTTTTATATTCCTTCTCTCAAACAAGTTACTACATATTGGTTAAAGAACTTTTCTAATAACATTTTTTTTATGTTATTTTCTAATGAGAATATGTATAAATGGGACGATTATAATGTATTTCAACAAGAAGATTTTTTTTCTTTAATACCAATACATAATGATATTTCTTTAAAAGAATACAGGATTGAAATAACTGATTGTGGTACAATTAAGGGGTTTAGCTTTATTGAAAAACAAGGACAGCGTGTGGATTATAATTTATCAGAGCAAAATAATAACATAATTGACATAAAAAAGTTTTATTTTGTTTTGTCGGAAGATATTCAACTAGACGAGCAACGCAAATAGTGCTTGATAGTTAATTAACCTGTATTCTATTGCATGTGTATAAAATTACTATTTTGTACAAAAATAAAAAATCATATCAAGCAACACTAGGTTGAATTTCATACAATATACATTATATGAACAAATATTGTATTTAATAAATTTATTGAACACATTGTTAGTAGTGATTTAAACACATTATTTTCATCATGTAAAATATTATGAATAATGCTATTGTTTAAGTTTATACAATAGTAAGCTATTTTAGTTGCTATATTATCGCGAGATATAAATAATTCAAACGGTATTCTAATAAAAGCCACTATTTTAGTATAGTATTTAAAGATACTTCATATATCATTATTAATATAAAATATATATATATTAAATTAAAAGTTTTTGTATATTAATATGAATTTATTATTTCATGAAGATTCAAAGAAATTATTTAAATTATTTTAAATAATTATTGATTATAAAAAGTATAAAAGTAGATGATATTCAAATATTTGCGTTTAAATATGTACCGTGGCTTTAATGTATTTTTTTTGATATTAATTTTACTGAAGATAAACTATTATATATAATTTGTATATTAGCTCGCATATAAGACTAATCTATTTTATTTAAAACATTTTAGTATTATTACATTTATCGTATTTCAACTTTCTAAAAATATAGAGAGGATGTGTTATAATAAATTATTTGTAATAAGCATTATTTTTTGTTAGAATGTTTTTAACAATTAATTATATTTGTAAAGTAACTATATACGCTATATATTATATATAGCGTATATAGTTACTTTACAAATATAATTAATCTGTATATTTTACAAATTGTAAAATAATGAATATATGAAATATATAATGATGTGTTTCCTATTTATAATAGGAATGGTTGTGTGTTTTTTTTTTGAAAAAACAGTATTAGTATAAAGAACATGAACTACTATTTTTATAAGAAATGCATCAGTATAGAAAATAATACTATTTTATATGCATAAAGTGTAATTGTATGATGAATTTGGTGTAAAATAAATATAGATCTAATATAGATTGTTATAATTGATGATGAACTGAAGTGATAATTAACATATGTTACTACTAAATTAGTACATGATAAAATAGATAGTATAGGTTAAAAATGCTTGATCCTGATTTATTACGTAGTAATATTGATTTAGTTGCTAAACAGCTTGCTCGTAGAAATTTTATACTGAATACTAATCAATTTCGTCAACAAGATAATTTACGTAAAATTTTACAAAAAAAAATTGAAAGTTTACAAACTGCACGTAAAGCTAAAGCTAAAATCATAGGAATATCTAAATCTCATGGAGAAAATGTGGAATATTTATGTCAAGAAGCATATCTGTTAGGAAAAAAATTAAATTTACTTAAACTTGAACATAAGACATTGCAGGAAAAAATAAGACACTATGAATTATCTTTACCAAATATTCCGAATGATCAAGTACCGTATGGATTAAGAGATCAAGATGATTTAGAAGTGCTGCGTTGGGGTACTTTAGGTCAATTTGATTTTCCTGTAAGAGATCATGTAGAACTGGGTTTATTAGCGAATGGTTTAAATTTTTCTGATGCAACAAAATTAACCGGATCACGTTTTATTGTAATGAAAGGACAGATAGCGCATTTGCATCGTGCTTTATCTCAGTTTATGATAGATTTGCATATTAAACATCATGGATATGAAGAATACTACCTACCATATATAGTAAATGAAGAATCTTTATATGGTGCAGGTCAATTACCAAAATTTTATGAAGATTTGTTTCATATTCAATGTTTACAATCTGAGGTTAAACCTTACACATTAATACCTACTGCTGAAGTGCCATTAGTAAATTTAGTTCGTGACGTAATTCTTGATGAAAAAGAATTACCCATTAAGATGGTTGCTCATACTCCATGTTTCCGTTCTGAAGCTGGATCATATGGTCATAACACCCGTGGATTGATTAGGATGCATCAATTTGATAAAATTGAAATAGTTCAAGTAGTACATCCAGATAAATCTATGCAAATATTAGAGGAAATAACTAATCATGCAGAACAGGTATTGCGTTTACTTAAATTACCATATCGAAAAATATTATTATGTACAGGAAATATTGGATTTTCTTCTTGTAAGACATATGATTTAGAAGTCTGGTTACCAGCTCACAATACTTATTGTGAGGTTTCTTCTTGCTCAAATGTTGGAGATTTTCAAGCACGTCGTATAAGAGCGCGCTATAAAAGAAAGGGACACAAAAAAAAGAAATTATTGCATACTTTAAATGCCTCTGGAGTAGCAGTAGGTCGAGCACTAGCAGCGGTGCTAGAAAATTATCAATTAAAGGATGGACGTGTAATGATTCCTGAGGTGTTATATCCTTATATGGATGGTATGACACATATTAATTGATTGTTCTATATTTTTAAATATTGTATTGGTTTATCTAATATTTTTCATTATTATTTTTATTTAAATTAAATAAATATATATGTTACATTGGTCACTATGAGTAATTAGATGATTTTTAAAATAGTGGGAATATATGCATTCTATTTACGTGCTATTTTTATGTATATAAAATTAAAAAATGTCGTTGTTTCTTTAAATAATTTTTTTCACGTTAAGTAGAGATTTAAAGAAGATATGTCATTTAATATCATATTAAATATAATTTTTGGTGTTGTTGCTACTATTTTTTCTTTTTTATAACAATTTGTTACGCAAAATACAGTTTTTTATTAATTCAAGTATTTCTGATTGAACATGAAATGAATGAGATATTTAATTTTAGCGCAGGTCCGGCAATGCTGCCAAAACAGGTACTAAAACAAATTAAAGAAGAATTATATAATTGGAACAATATGGGTGCATCTGTGATGGAAATAAGTCATCGCAGTTTGGAATTTTTGCAATTAATACAAGATGCAAAAAAAGATATATGTGATCTGCTGGATATTCCAGAAAATTACGCAGTTTTATTTTGTCACGGTGGAGCACGTGCGCAATTTTCGGCAGTTCCTATGAATTTATTAGAAAAATCATCAGACAATGTTGATTATGTAAATACTGGATATTGGGCATATAGTGCCGCAACAGAAGCAAAAAAATATTGTAATCCACATGTAATTAATGTAATAAAAATAAAAAATAGACTATATAATATTCAACCGATGTCTCAATGGAATGTTTCTACAAATAGTATTTATATACATTATTGTCCTAATGAAACTATCGATGGGATAGCTGTATATGAAACCCCAAGTTTTCCAGAAAAGATAGTAGTAGCAGATTGTTCTTCAACTTTATTTTCTTGTCCAATCAATGTGAGTCGTTTTGGTATAATTTATGCTGCTGCTCAAAAAAATATTGGTATATCTGGTTTAACTGTAATAATTATTAGAAAAGATTTATTGAAAGAACCTAATCGAGCAGTTCCTTCTATTTTAAATTATAAAATTTTATTTGATAATGGTTCGATGTTTAATACGCCTGTTACTATGTCTTGGTATGTAGCTAGTTTGATATTTAAATGGTTAAAACAACAAGGAGGATTGAAAGAAGTTAATAAACGTAATAAAGAAAAAGCAGCTTTTTTATATAAAGCTATTGATTCTAATGATTTTTATTATAATAATATCAGTCCATCTAATCGTTCATGTATGAACATTCCCTTTTTTTTAAAAAAAAATAAATTAAATGATCTTTTTTTAAAAGAATCAACACGTTTTGGATTATGTGGATTACAAGGACATAGAACAGCTGGAGGTATGAGAGCATCTTTATACAACGCCATGACGTTAGAAGGTGTACAAAAATTAGTTGAATTTATGCAATTGTTTTCTGAAAAATATAGATAAATTATATATGTAGCGCTTGATATCTTATATATATATATAAGTAATGTATTAACATTGCGTACATTTAAGTATATATTGTTACTATAAAGTGATAAATAAGTAATTGATTTTTTAAAAATAAAGCTTATTTTATATAAAAAGTGGGTGGAGCGTGAATGATTTTATCAAATTGGATCCTATTAAAAAAATACAGGGGACCATCTATCTTCCTGGTTCTAAAAGTATATCTAATCGAGCGTTATTATTAGCAGCTCAGTCTGTAGGCACCACGCAATTAACCAATTTATTAGATAGTGATGACGTACGTTATATGTTGAGTGCATTACATAATCTAGGCGTGACATATTCTCTTTCAAATAATAGAAAGACTTGTGAAATTAATGGTATCGGTGGTGCACTTCAATCAAAAAATAATAATCCACTAATTTTATCTTTAGGTAACGCCGGAACTGTTATGAGACCTCTTATTGCAGCATTATCTATAAAAATGCAAAATGTTATCCTTACTGGTTACCCACGTATGAAAGATAGACCTATATTACATTTAGTAGAAGCCTTAAGACAAGGAGGGGCGCATATTGATTATATAGAACGTAATAATTATCCTCCGGTACGATTGTATGGAGGATATCATGGGGGCGAAATTTTTATTAAAGGAAATATTTCTAGTCAATTTTTATCATCCATGCTTATGATGGCCCCATTAGCCCCTAGAGATACTCTGATTAGATTAAATGGGGCATTAGTATCTAAGCCATATATCGATATTACTTTATCTCTTATGAAAATTTTTGGAATTAATATAGAACATGAGAATTACCGTGTTTTTCATTGTAAAGGAAATACAGTATATCAATCACCTGGGCATTATTTAGTGGAAGGAGATGCGTCAAGTGCTTCTTATTTTTTAGCAGCGTCAGCTATTCGAGGAGGCACCGTTCGAGTGATAGGAGTTGGAAGATATAGTAAACAAGGAGATATTTATCTTGCTGATATTTTAGAAAGGATGGGCGCAAATATTTCGTGGGGTGATAATTATATAGAATGTGCTCGTGGATCTCATCTTAATTCTATTGATCTAGATGTTAATGATATTCCTGATGCAGCTATGACTCTTGCTACGACTGCATTGTTTACTGACAATGGTCCTACAATATTACGTAATATTTATAATTGGAGGATTAAGGAAAGTGATCGATTAACTGCTATGGCTTCTGAATTACGAAAATTAGGAGCTAAAATAGTAGAAGGTTATGATTATTTACAGATCACCCCTCCAGTTAAAATAAAATCAGCTTATATTCATACTTATAATGACCATCGTATAGCGATGTGTTTTTCTTTAGCGGCATTATCAGATGTTTCTATCATAATTCATAATCCTAAATGTACCTATAAAACTTTTCCAGATTTTTTCACACAATTATCTAGTATTAGTATATTACGATAAAATTTTATATAATATGTGATGTATATATATAATGAAAATTACACGCATGAGGATTTGCAATTATTAAGTTTTATGTTCAAAATAATTTAATTATCATCATGATATAATAAAGATAGTTGTATTATAAGGGGATAATTGTGGATAATATTTTTCCGGTTATTACTATTGATGGGCCAAGTGGAGTAGGCAAAGGAACCTTATCTAAAGGTTTGGCAAAAATTCTTGGTTGGAATCTATTAGATTCAGGAATTATTTATCGAGTTTTAGCGTCAGTAGTTTTAGAAAATAAAATTAATATTAATCATGAAGAAAAAGTAGCAGTACTTACTGAAACGATACAAATCACTTTTATAAATAGCAAAAATAATTTTATTATATCATTTAATGGAAAAAAAATTAAAAAAGATATTTATACAGAAACTATAGGAAATTGTGCATCTAAGATTGCTACTTTTTCACAAGTACGTAAAAATTTATTAAGATATCAGCGTACATTTTGTAAATGTCCGGGGCTTATTGCTGATGGACGTGATATGGGAACAGTAGTATTTCCTAATGCAAAATTAAAAATTTTTCTTTATGCCTCTTTTAAAGAAAGAGAGCGCCGTAGATTACATCAGTTGCAGAAAAAAAAATTAAATGTTAATTTTGAACTTTTATTATCACAAATAAGAGAACGAGATGAACGTGATTATACTCGAAGATCAGCCCCTTTGACTCCTGCGTTTGGCTCATTAATATTAGATTCTACCTATTTGTCTGCAGAAGAAGTAAAATCTAAAGTGCTTATGTATATCAGAGAGAGTATGGCATTCTCATAGAGAGTGCTGTATAATACTACTCATCATCAAGGATAGTGATGAGATATTTATTATAACTCCATCAAGAATGGATATATGATGGACGTTAATTAAAAAATGAAGATTATAAAGATGACAGAATCATTTGCCCAGCTATTTGAAGAATCTTTAAAAAAGATAGAAACTTGCCCTGGATCCATAATTCGTGGAGTTGTTGTATCTATTGTTAAGGATATTGTGTTGGTCGACGCAGGATTAAAATCAGAATCTGCTATTCCTATTGAGCAATTTTATAATTCTCAAGGAAAATTAGAAGTGTCAGTTGGTGATTATGTTGATGTTACATTAGATGCAGTAGAAGATGGATTTGGAGAAACTGTATTATCTCGTGAAAAAGCCAAACGTTATGAATCTTGGTTATCATTAGAACAAGCACATCAAGAAATGACTACTGTTACAGGTATTATTAATGGAAAAGTAAAAGGGGGGTTCACTGTTGAACTAAATGGTGTACGTGCTTTTTTACCTGGTTCTTTAGTAGATGTAAAACCAATACGTGATACTTCATTTTTAGAGGGACAAGTATCTGAATTTAAAGTAATAAAATTAGATCATAAACGTAATAATGTTGTAGTATCTCGTCGTGCTGTGATTGAGTCTGAAAATAATGTTGAACGCGAACAATTATTAAATAAATTACATGAAGGAATAGAAATTAAAGGAGTAGTCAAAAATTTAACTGATTATGGCGCTTTCATCGATCTAGGAGGTGTAGATGGATTGTTACATATCACTGATATGGCTTGGAAACGCGTTAAACATCCTAGTGATATAATAAATATTGGAGATGAAATTGTTGTTAAAGTATTAAAATTTGATCGAGAACGTATTCGTGTATCTTTAGGTCTCAAACAATTAGGCGAGGATCCATGGTTGGCTATTGTTCAAGATCACAAAGAAGGAAGTAAATTGACAGGAAAGGTAACTAATTTAACTGATTATGGATGTTTTATTGAAATTGAAGAGGGGGTAGAAGGATTGGTACATGTATCTGAGATGGATTGGACCAATAAAAACATCCATCCTTCTAAAGTAGTAACAGTAGGAGAATCAGTTGAAGTAATGGTGTTAGACATTGATAAGGAACGTCGGAGAATTTCTTTAGGATTGAAACAATGTAAAATTAATCCATGGCAAAAATTTTCCGATATGTATAATCGAGGTGATCGAGTGATGGGAAAGATAAAATCGATTACTGATTTTGGTATCTTTATAGGATTAGATGGAAGTATTGATGGCTTAGTGCATCTTTCTGATATTTCTTGGCATTTATCTAATGAAGCAGCAGTTAATAAGTATAAGAAGGGTGATGAAATAATGGCCATGGTGCTGCAGGTAGATGCAGAACGTGAACGTATTTCTTTAGGTATAAAACAGTTGACAGAGGATCCTTTAAACATTTATTTATCTGCTCATAAAAAGGGGAGTATGGTATATGGAAGAGTCATGTCTATAGATGAAAAAGGAGGAGCTACTGTTTCATTAGACAATAACACTGTCATTGGCTATTTATGTGTATCTGAAATATTGCGAAATAAACCTGCTAATAAGAAAAAATATACATCATTACACATAGGCAGTGATATACAAGCAACATTAGATGGGGTAGATCGTAAAAATAGAATCATTAATTTATCTGAATGTAATATATATGATATTCTTCCAAAATCAGAGATAAATGTTGGTGGCAATCATAAAAAAGAAAAAGATAAGAATTTTTCTAGTGTTATGGTAGAGGCATTTAAAGCAGCAACTAAAAATGAATGATTATTCAATTACATAATTTCTGCATATGTTAACAGATTAATATAAACAATGAGATAAATATAAAGGTAATAAACAATAAAACAGAGAATAAATAATAATTTTAGTGTGTGTAATGTGAAATATATAAAATTTATATTCCTAATATATATTATGAGTATAATATATATTAGGAATATAAGAGTTATAGTGTTAATTGCCCAGTCAGTAATTTTTTTAATGGAATGACGTAATATTTCTTAAATTTAAAAAATTAAGAAGATCGTATTTTCAATTTTTTATATTTACTTCATATTAAGTAAGATATTTGACTATTTGTACATAAAAATAATAAAATATAGTTGACATTAAATATTAAATAAAATAAATGCGAAATAAGAAATATTACGTGTTAGCTATAATTTATAAGTTATAATCAAAATGTCATCAATGATCGGATAGTATGATAGATGAGGTTTTTGTGATAAAATATTTAATATGTAAATGAGTATTAAGTTATTCTCTATGAAATTACATTCAATTACTTAAACTTATTAAGTTTAGGGGTTTTTATATTTTATATAATAATATATGTTATGAGAGTTAAGATTAAAGATTAGTAGATGTGTATGTTCTATATTATTATAGTTATATTTGATCGAGATTTACCCATATGTTTAGTATGAAATAAATTCTGACTGCAGGGATATAAATGTTGCAGTATAATAAAGATTATTCTTCTACTTGGCACACTTTTCGCCGTCTCTGGCCAATAATTTTTCCTTTTAGGGTAGGATTAGTTGTTGCGTCTATTACTTTAATTTTAAATGCAACAAGTGATGCTTTAATGTTAGCTTTATTAAAACCTTTACTTGATGATGGATTTGGAAGAGCAAATAGAGATGTATTTGTATGGATGCCATTAGCTTTAGTTGGGTTAATGGGTGTTCGTGGGTTTAGTGGTTTCGCATCTACTTATTGCATATCTTGGGTATCTGGGAAAGTAGTTATGCAGATGAGACGTGCGTTATTTCAACATATTATGAATATGCCAGTTTCGTTTTTTGTAAAACAGTCTACTGGTACATTAGTATCTAGAATTACCTATGATTCTGATCAAGTTGCTTCTTCTTCTTCTGGAGCTTTAGTCACTGTTATTCGAGAAGGAGCCTCTATTATTGGTTTATGTATCATGATGTTTTATTACAGTTGGCAATTATCATTAATTTTAATACTGATTGCTCCAATAGTATCTATTACTATTAAACTTGTTTCTCATAGATTTAGAGCAATCAGTAAAAAGATGCAGAGTACTATGGGGCAATTAACTAGCAGTGCTGAACAAATGTTAAAAGGACATAAAGAAGTATTGATATTTGGAGGTCAACATACAGAAAATGATAGATTTAATTCTGTAAGTAATAGCATGAGACAACAAAGTATGAAGATGGTACAAACTTCATCTATTTTTGATCCATTGATTCAATTTGTTGCATCATTGGCATTAGCTTTTGTTCTGTATGCAGCTAGTATCCCAAGCGTTATGGAAATGCTTACTGCAGGAACTATTACTGTTATTTTTTCATCTATGATAGTTTTGATGAAACCATTAAAGTCGTTGACTAATGTTAGCGCGCAATTTCAACGTGGAATGGCAGCTTGTCAAACTTTATTTGCTATTTTGGATTTGGAAACAGAAAAAGATCAAGGTACACTTAATATTCAACGGGTGAAGGGAAATATTGTTTTCGATAATGTTACTTTTTTTTATCCTGAAAAAAACACTCCGTCATTGTCTAAAATTACTTTTACTATTGAATCGGGAAAAACTGTTGCTTTAGTAGGTCGTTCTGGTTCCGGAAAATCTACTATTGTAAATTTATTAACTCGTTTTTATGATATAAATAAAGGACGTATATTACTTGATGGTTTTAATTTAAATGATTATAAGCTTTCTTCTTTACGTAATCAAGTAGCTGTAGTATCTCAAAACGTTCATTTATTTAATGATACTATCGCAAATAATATTGCGTATGCGCGCAAGAATTTTTATTCTAGGGAAGCTATCGAAACTGCAGCTCGTATGGCATGCGCTATGGATTTTATTTCTAAAATGAAAAACGGATTAGATACCACTATAGGAGAAAATGGGGTATTATTATCTAGTGGTCAGCGTCAACGTATTGCTATTGCACGTGCTTTATTAAGAGATTGTCCGATTTTAATTTTTGACGAAGCTACTTCTGCTTTAGATTCTGAATCAGAATATGTGATTCATAAATCACTTGATATGTTGAAAAAAAACAGAACATCGTTAGTTATAGCGCATCGTTTATCTACTATTGAAAATGCAGATGAAATATTGGTGGTTGAAAATGGTTATATTATAGAACGTGGTGTGCATAAGGGTTTAATATGTAGCCAAGGAATTTATGCTCAGTTATATAAATTACAATTTTCTTAATGTTTGCTCGTATTTGGTTTAGATCATCGTTGTGTTATTTATTTTTACTACCATTTTCCTGGTTATATGGTTTAGTAAGTACACTTAATCGTATTAGTTATCAATATGGATGGCGTAAAGTATATAGATTTTCAGTTCCAATAATAATTATTGGTAATTTAACAATTGGAGGAAATGGGAAAACCCCGATGGTATTGTGGTTAGTAGAACAATTGAAACACCGTGGTTGGAAAGTTGGAGTAGTTTCCAGAGGATATAAGGGTAGGTCAAGCAATTATCCAATTATTATTAATATAAATAGTCATAGCATTGAATGCGGTGATGAGCCTATGCTAATTTGGAGACGTACTGGAGTATTGGTAGCAGTTTCTCCAAAACGTGCTGATGCAGTTGCTGCATTGTTACGAATGCAAGAATTAGATATTATAATAAGCGATGATGGATTACAGCATTATGCGCTTTTTAGGGATATAGAATGGGTAATTATTAATACTTCATTTCGATTTGGAAATGGTTATTGGTTGCCAGCAGGTCCTATGCGTGAACGTATTAATAGACTTCACACGGTGCAGGCAATTATTGCAAATGGATCAGCAGAAGGGATGCAATCCGGAGAAATATTAATGCAATTATATCCTAGTGCTGCAATAAATATATTGACAGGAGAACATAGGCCTCTTAATATTTTAAATAACGTTGTAGCTATAGCAGGGATTGGGTATCCTACACAATTCTTCGATACTCTGAGAAATTATGGTATAACTCCTATCAAAGTGATTTCGTTTTCTGATCATCATATATATTCAGAAAAAATGTTGCAATCTCTTACTGAAAAGAATGAGATATTATTAATGACTGAAAAAGACGCGGTTAAATGTCTAGATTTTGCTCATGATAATTGGTGGTACGTGCATATAGAAGTAAAAATAAACACAAAAGATACGAATAAACTATTGTGTTCGGTGGAGGATAAAATCAAATATTATAAATATTTTAATTCCAACATATAGTTTTAGAGTATAATTGCATACGATATCAATATTATTGATATCGTATGCAATTATACATTGTAGTATCATAGGTTATTTACATGCTTAATCAGTCGTTGGGTATTTATGAAATATTTACATACAGTTTGATTATATACAGTATGTGAAGTAATTATATTATTAATATAGTGATTATTATAATGAAATATCAGTTATTAAAAATTATTGTATGCCCTATATGTTATTCGAAATTATTTTTTGATTCAAAAAAAAAAGAATTAATTTGTAATGTTGATAACGTAGCTTTTCCAATAAAAAACGGAATTCCAGTTCTTTTAAAAAAAGATGCTCGTAATTTTACATTATAAAAGGAATAAATATGAATTTTGTAGTAATTATACCTGTCCGATTTTTTTCGACACGTTTTCCAGGAAAAGCTTTAGCCGATATTCATGGTAAACCCATGATTGTGCGTGTTATGGAAAACGCTTTGGCTTCTGGGGCTGATAAAGTAATAATTGCTACTGATAGTGCTTGTATAGCTCGAGTTGTTGAATCAGAACAATCTTCAGGAGAAATATATTTAACGCGATCTGATCATCAATCAGGGACTGAACGTCTTTCAGAGGTAGTTATTAATTACAAATTTCCAACCAATCAAACTATTGTACATCTTCAAGGAGATGAACCATTAGTTTCACCTGCTATGATTCGTCAAGTAGCAAGTACTTTATGTTCAGTGCGAGATACTGCTAGCATGGTAACATTAGCAGCTCCGATACATTCTTTAAAAGAAGCGCATGATGATAATGTTGTGAAAGTTGTTGTAAATATACATCATAATGCTCTTTATTTTTCGCGTTCTATGATTCCATGGCATCGCGGTAATTATAAGAATCACATAGATAATAGATCGTCTAGAATATTGTTACGTCACATTGGTATTTATTCATATCAAGTTCAGTTCCTGCATCATTATGTTTCATGGACCAGAAGTCCATTAGAACAATATGAACAACTTGAACAACTTCGAGTACTATGGCATGGAGAAACAATACATGTTGCTGTCATCGACAATGCGTTTAATATTAGCGTAGATACTCCAGAATCGTTGAAATATGCTAATATCGCATTTAAAGATACATCAAAAAAAATATAATATATTAATATGTATCTTCTATATATAAGATTACAACATACGAAAATGTTTTCAATGGATTATACAATAAATTCACTTTAATTGTGTTTTTCTGAAGTAAATACATAAGGGAACTGTAAATAATACTAATTATATAAATCATCAGGATTTATTATGATATTAATCATGATAAATCCTGATGACGTGTATTTTCATAATATAAGTATCAAATTTCCTGGAGCATACATATATAGTTGTGACATGAAGAAATATTTTTAATGTTATATACTTAGGATTATTAATAGTGAAAATCATAAGTATATTTACTTATATTTATTTGGAGTATAAAAATAATTATGCAGCAGCAACAACTACGTTTAGTAGTGGGAATATCAGGAGCATCTGGCGGTATTTATGGAATTCGCGCATTAACTATAATAAAACAATGTCCTATACATATAGAATCTCATCTTATTGTCACTCGAAATGCTCTGATTACATTGCAACAAGAATTCAATATGAATAAACAAGCTGTATATGAATTAGCAGATGTTGTACATTTTCCGCAAGATATTGGGGCATCCGTTGCTAGTGGATCATATCCAACTTTAGGTATGTTAATTGCTCCATGTTCTATTAGAACTATGTCAGAAATTAGTTCAGGTATGACATCATCATTGATGAGTCGTGTTGCAGATGTAATGTTAAAAGAAAAACGTAAATTAGTGCTGATGATCAGAGAAACTCCACTGCATCTGGGACATTTACGTACAATGGTTAAGTTGGCAGAATTTGGAGCGGTGATTATGCCACCTGTACCTGCATATTACACACATCCAAAAACTATAGATGATATCATTTCTTATACTGTAGCAAGAGCTTTAAATTTATTTGGAATTAATACTACAATTTCTTCCACTTGGCTAGGAATCAAGCATCAAAATCATGACAACTTTATGAAATTAAACTAAAACAATTAGATTTTAACATTATTAAAGGTAACTAATATCAATAAGTTGATATTTTCTGTAAGAAATTTTTTTCTTTATTTATTAGAAGTAAAACTATCATCATCACTACTACTGTTATCTGTAATGCAATCTTCGTGCATAGATGATGCAGATTGAGCAATATTTAATTTAATAAATATTTTTTCCATATCACCAAAGTATTTGTTTTTTTTTCTCTCTGCTATAGTATTTTCAAGTTTATTTATATGTTCTGTGGTACCTATTAAAGAAAATTTAGTTTGCTTATGTGCAGACAAACGGTACGATAAATCTTCATTTTTATTCAATATAACTTTAGAATGTTCAACCAAATTATCATGTATCTCTTTTTTATTTCTATTTTCTTCAGAATCAGCATCATGATCTTCATGAAACGCAGAAGAGGACGATAGCGGTAATGTATCATCGTTTAATGTTGATGATGCAATGATAAATGAAGATTCTTTTTCTGAAAAAAGCAAAGGAATTGGAGGAGGAATAGGAATGGAAAGTATACAATCATTTTCTGTTGTAACATTCTGTGCATGTTCTTTTGTAGTATCGTGTGTGATATGTTCTGTAGTAATATTTGAAAGAGACATATTATTTTTTGTTTGATGATGATCATCATTATACATTGATGTATGTGTAACTGTGTCTTTTACAACATTAATTTCGGAATCATTATTAAAATTAATAACGGAAGAAGAAGTTTGTTTTTGTGTGTTTAATGATTGTTTTTGTGAAAAATCTTTTACTAAAATAGGTATATCTTGTTTTCTTTGTTTTTGAGGAGTTTTATTTGAATTCGTAATATATGAAATAAAAATTTTGTCTTCTTGTGTAATAGGATGGTCAGGTAAATATAACGCATAAGTGTCATTTGTTATTGCAATGATATTACCTCCTTGATTTTGCAGTAACTGAAAATTCCATTGTATAGATTCGTTATCACTGTCATCAATTTTAATTATTTTTATTTCTCCAGGATAACCCGTTATTTTTTGAATATTTTGTAATGATTTAGTGTAATTATTATGTTTATTAAATAGAATACAATCACGACATGGAGTGACGGTAGGTATAAATGGTGATTGCACCATAGTATCAATATCGCTCAATATTGATTTATTTCGTTTATTTGTATAATTTATTTGTTCTGCAATAGGCACACCAAATTGATAATTTATCAATACCTGACAAACAGTATTAAAATATTTATTGTTTACAAAAATATTGTTTATATTGCATCCTAATATGGGAAAAGGTTGATAATTTAGAGCTAATGATATACAGTAGTCGTTATTTTTTTTATTAAAAATTTTTTTGTATTTTTTGCTATAAACAAATTGCTCTAATTTTATTTTTCCAGTAAATTCGGGAAAATATGGAAATTTAGTGTGCATATGTATTTGGTAGCCACTTTTTGGGCAGTGTATGCTACATTTTTTTGATGATGATGTTTCAAAATTAAAAACACTATTTAAATTATAATAATTGTTTAGCATAAATAATGTATTATATAACCAATATTCTACGCCAACATTAATTGAATATGGTTGACTACTGTGACTAGAAAGAGGGCAATGGTAAAAAGTATTGTATCCAATAGCATATTTATCATTAGTTAAATGTCTTTTTCCCCCTCCAAAATTAAAAATTGGTTCTGATAAAAAATCATGTATTCCTAGTTGCATGAAAGATATATTTTTTTGATGTGTGCTACATTGTGTATGAAATGAGTGGAACATATTTATAGAATTATTTTGTAATTGTATTTTAGATCTGTAAATAGAAGAAAATGGAGATGTATAATTATACGCATGCACACGCAGTTTATTTGTTGTATAGGGAGAAAAATTGAGAGTTTGACGTACATAGTCTTGAGTATTACATTTCATTTCTTTCTGATATGTTTCATCTTGAAACATACTATTACTCATCATATTAAACTTAACGTTATTTTTGAACGTATTACACCAAGCGGTCTCGTTGTGTACAAGTATTTGAAATACTATTCCCAATATAATTAATCTCAGCATGTTCAATATTTTGTTTTAATGAAAATATTTTGTATTGTACATAATATATAGTATATTTATATTTTAATTTTTACAGTCTTAAATAAATAATCAATATATATAAATTTATTAAATTAACAATCAAATTTTTAAATAAAAATTGAATTTTTTTAATAATATATATCATTTGTATGTTTACATACAAATGATATATATTTTTCGTAATTCAAGAACACAATAATTTTCTATTGAAGAGGTTATTATTATGGTGACACGTATTGAACAAGATACTATGGGAAGTGTTTTAGTACCGAAAAATCGATTATGGGGAGCACAAACACAACGTGCGTTAAAATATTTTAATATTTCTGATGAAAAAATTCCTTTTTCATTAATTCAAGCCTTAGCACAAATCAAATGTGCAGCGGCACAAGTAAATTACGATCTAAAATTATTAGATTGTGAAAGGGCTAAAGCAATTATTAAAGCGGCAAAAGAAGTATTATCTGGAATGCATAAGGACGAGTTTCCAATATCAGTGTGGCAAACTGGATCTGGGACTCAAAGTAACATGAATATGAATGAAGTTTTAGCTAATCGAGCCAATAAATTGTTAAAAAATAAACAAGGTGTAAATAATAAATTTATTCATCCAAATGATCATGTCAATAAAAGTCAAAGTTCAAATGACGTTTTCCCTAGCGCAATGCATATTGCAGCAGTAATTAATTTAAATGAACAGCTAATACCTAAGGTTAAAACATTACAAAACACTTTACTTGGTAAATCTATTGAATTTAATAATATTATTAAAATTGGGCGTACTCATCTTCAAGATGCTACTCCCTTAACTTTAGGACAGGAAATTTCTGCTTGGGTATCTATGCTACAACATAACATAGACCATATAAAAGTTACTATACCCCATTTATGCGAATTAGCTTTAGGTGGAACAGCAGTAGGCACAGGCCTTAATACTCATCCGGAATATGCCAGTCGTATTGCTGATGCATTATCACTGCTTACTGGACATGTTTTTGTTAGCGCATCAAATAAATTTGAATCATTATCAACATGTGATGCATTAGTACATAGTCATGGTTCTTTAAAGGGTCTAGCGGTTTCTATGACGAAAATTGCTAACGATATACGTTTACTATCCTCTGGGCCTAGATGTGGTATAGGTGAATTAAGCATTCCTGAAAATGAACCAGGTAGCTCGATGATGCCAGGAAAAGTTAATCCAACGCAATGTGAATCCATGACTATGTTGTGTTCTCAAATTATGGGAAATGATGTTAGTATAAATATTGGTGGTGCGTCTGGTCATTTTGAATTAAATGTATATAGGCCATTAATTATATATAATTTCTTACAATCAACACGTTTGTTGGCAGACGGTATAGACAGTTTTCATAAATATTGTATTGTAGGAATTCAACCGAAGTATCAACGAATTAAAGAATTCCTTGATAGTTCACTTATGTTGGTTACTGCGTTAACTCCTTATCTTGGATATGATAAATCAGCAGAAATTGCTAAAAAGGCGCATTTAGGAGGATTAAGTTTAAGAGAAGCTGCTTTACAATTAGGTTATGTAAATGATCGACAGTTTGATGAATGGGTCTGCCCAGAAAATATGATTAGCCCTTCAGAAATATTACAGTGATCATTTTTTAGAGACGACAATATGAAAATATTTAATGAAAAAATTTTTTGCAACTATTTTTATAGGCCATTATAAAAGATAAACCGATATTAATGAATCATATTAAAAGATATCAGATTTTATGTAAATTACGAGATAATGATGTTGATCCATCTATTGAATTAGTTTATCGATCGGAATTTGAGTTGTTAATTGCAGTATTACTTTCAGCTCAAACAAATGATATCCAAGTGAACAAAGTAACAGAGAATTTATTTAAGATAGCTAATACACCAAAAAGTATGTTGCGTTTAGGGATAAATGGGATCAAAAACTATATTAAATCTCTCGGTTTGTATAATACTAAAGCTAAAAATATTATTAAAAGTTGTCATGTGTTAATAGAACATTATAACGGCGTACTACCATCGAATCGTGTTGAATTAGAGTCTTTACCTGGAGTTGGACGTAAAACTGCTAATATTATTTTAAACTTAATTTTTGGCCGGCCTACAATTGCAGTGGATAGACATGTATTTAGATTTTGTAATCGTAGTCGTTTTGCATTAGGAAAAAATGTTTTGTCTGTAGAAAAGAAATTATTATCGGTAGTTCCAAAAGAATTTAAGAATAATTGTCATCAGTGGCTAGTGTTGCATGGCAAGAATGTTTGTCAAGCTAAACGTCCGAATTGTCGCGTTTGCGTGATTAAAGATTTATGTGAATTTAAAGAAAAACAAATTTATATAATATAATATCATTATGTGATGGACATATTATTCATGGTGTAAAAAGTTTATGTAATTTATATATATATCTTTCAAAAAATATAAATTAAGTTAAAAACATTCGTTTATTGTTTCATGGTGTTTATTCCCATTTGATTAAACAATGGTTTTTTTTACCTCTTCTTAGTAACGTATAACGATCATATAATTTATCTGTGGCACAAAAAATATATTCTGTTATTAATTGTTTTTTTGAATTTATAGTAATACTACCAGATGCAATTAATTCTCGTGCTTGTGATAAAGAAGATACTAATTTAGATGCTACTAATGCTTTTTGTAAAGTAATACCTACTTTCAGTGATACGGTTGATACACCATCTTGAAATAATTGGTCAAAATCATATAAAGTTAGTTCATGTATCTGTGCTGTAAAAAGATTTTTGGTGATTTTTTGAGCAATTTTTAATCCTTCTGTTCCGTGAACTAATCGAGTGATTTCTTCTGCTAATATACTTTGAGCTTGTGGTTTTGTATTTCTAATACTATCTTCTTTTTTTAATATATTAATTGTATCTATGTCGATACTAGTAAAGAATTTAATAAAACGATATACTTCTCTATCAGAAGAATTAATCCAGTATTGATAAAATTTATAAGGACTGGTTTTTTTTGCGTCTAACCATATTGTATGTTTTTCTGTTTTTCCAAATTTAGTATTGTCAGCCTTAGTAAGTAAAGGCATAGTAAGTCCATAAGTAGTTCTTTTATATACCCTACGTATCAAATCAATTCCCGAAATAATATTACCCCATTGATCAGAACCTCCAATTTGGAGTATTGCATTATATTTATTGTTTAAATGAGAAAAATCATAACTTTGTAATAAATTATAAGAAAATTCAGTATAAGAGATTCCATGATTATTTTGTTGTAATCGCTTTTTTATAGCATCTTTATTTATCATGTTATTGACAGAAAAAAATTTACCAATATCTCTTAAAAAGGCTAAGAGTGATATAGAAGATAACCAGTCATAGTTATTAACTATACAAGCTTGAGAGTTTTGACTGCAAGAGAAATCTAAAAATAAAGATATTTGACATTTGATTTTTTCTACCCATTTTTGTACTGTATTAATTAAATTTAGTTTTCGCTCTGAATCTTTAAAACTTGGATCTCCGATTAATCCAGTACCCCCTCCTATTAAAATTATAGGACGATGCCCAAATGTCTGAAATTTTCTTAAACATAATAATGGTACCAAATGTCCTATATGCAGGCTATCAGCTGTTGGATCAAACCCACAGTACAAAGTTATTGGTCTTGATATTAATGTTTTAATTAATGCTTTTTCATTTGTTATTTGTGCTATTAAATCACGTTCGTATAAGTGCTGTATTATATTAATATTTTTATTATTCATACAAGTATAATTTTAATCAAACAAATGAGAAAATTTATATGTACTGATAACATTAACATGTTATCTTGGTTGAGTATTTTTTTTAAATATATGCAAAATACACTAAAATCATGACGATAATTAAGGAGACAAACGATAAATATACCATGTACGTTTATGTCTTTGATATATAAATCGGTCATGTAGTCGATGCTTTCCTCCTTGCCAAAATTCTATACTATTTATATTAATTTTATATCCTCCCCAAAATTCAGGAAATGGTATTGTTTTATGGAAATAATTTTCCTTAAATTCTAAAAATTTGTTTTCTAGTACATTTTTAGAAGATATTACTTTAGACTGATGGGATACCCATGTGCTTATTTGATTCCTTTTAGGACGTGTGTAAAAATGTTTCAAAATTTCTTGTTCTGAAAGTTTCTGAACAACTCCTGTTATTATTACTTGTTTATCTATAATATTCCAAAGAAAACATAAACTGACCTTTGGATTGTTGGTTAAATGTATAGACTTACGACTGCTGAGATTAGTATAAAATATCATCTCTGTATCAGTGAAATTTTTTAACAACACTATGCGTTGATAAGGCTGACCAGTATGATCCACTGTAGCTAAACACATTGCAGTAGGATCAGGTATTCTTGAAAAAATAGCTTGATGCAACCATATTGAAAATAACTTAATAGGTTGATCAGTTAAATTTGAACGACGTAATTCTCCAGATATATATTCTCGTCTGAGATTAGCAATGTCAGTTTTTTTTACCAGCATATAGTACGTGTTGTTACTTCCTTTTATAAAGATAAAAACATATTTTTATGTTGTTACTTAAAATAAAAACAATATTATCAAGTAAATAGTAATAATTTTATGGATTATAACAATCACTTATAATTATATATATTGTATGAAAGTATTCAAATACATATCTGTATGTAATTAGTAAAAGGTTTACATTATCAAATTAATTAAATGTGATGTATGTATTAGGCTGATTTGTAATATATGCATTTTATAAAATATTTTCAAAACACTACATTAATTTACTTATGACTATTTATAGATAATGTTTTCATAATATGTGAAGAATTTTTAATTTTTATTATGTAAATTTATAATATTTTTTTCTAATTTAGAAATAATATTATTTAAGAGAATTATTTCCTCACGACTAATTCCGCTAAATATTTCACTTCTAGTAATAGCAATAACATGATTTACTTCATTAATAATAGGTCTAGCACTATCAGTTAACTTGATTCGTTTAGCTCGTCTATCATTAGTGCAAGTATGCCTTATAATTAACATTTTTTCCTCAAGTTGATCTAGTGTTCGCACTAAAGATGGTTGTTCTATTCCTATAGCTTTTGCTAATTGAATTTGGGACTGTTCCGGAGGTAATTGACAAATATTATGCAATGTAATCCAATGTGTTTGTGTTAGCTTCAAAGGTTTTAAACGATGATCAATTAAAGCGCGCCATATCCTTACAAGACGTGCCAAATCTGATCCTAATGGTGATTCCAATTTTTTTCTTTCCTTATAATTAATTCTTTTTATATTTGAATATTTTATTTGATTCTAAATAATTAGATGATTATTTAGAAGTTTATTTACAGGCATAACCATACCCATCTAATTTAATAATATAAACTGTGATTGTGTATTATTTGTAAATAATACACAATCACAGTTTATCAATTAGATAAGTTATTATGTATTATTCAATTTATTAAAGTATAACATACATTTATTATTATATGGAAACTATTTTTAATACAAGTATTAAAAATAATCTTTTAAACGATATATACCCATATAAAACATATATAAGTGTAAAATTATTAATAGTTATTTAAAAATTTTTGGGCATATATTGCATATATATCAACATAACAAACTAACATTGAACTGATAAATTTAAATTTTTAAGAAGTATACTATTTTTTAAAAAAAGTTGATATTTGTTTATTTCTTTTTTTTTGAAAATTAACAAATATACTTTTACACATTTGTTATTATATAAATTATTGCAATTTTTACTATTTTTTAGTGTATTTGTAGTAATCCAATATAATTGTCTAACCAGTTAAGAATATTTAATCAACAGACAAATAATAATTATTAATATATTTAACTATGTTAAAATCAGTAAATTTTTATATTTAAAGTTTTATCGATTATATAAATATCCTTAGCCAAATAAGTATTCTTCTTTTTAAGAAAATTGTTTATTATTTTAATAAAAATATCAAATTATAATTTTTGAAAAAATAAATTGTAAAAATATATATTAATTTATGATAATATAACTGTGTGTATATGTAATATATATTATTCATTATAAATATGATTTGTAAAGATGATCAAAATACTCTTCGAGCACGCTTTCGTGGATTTTATCCGGTTGTAATTGATGTAGAAACAGCGGGGCTTAATGCTAATACTGACGCTTTACTAGAGATCGCTGTTATTACGCTTAAAATGGATGAATATGGATGGTTATGTATTGACAGTGCTCTTAATTTTCATATTCAAATATTTCCTGGAGCTGTTATTCAACCAGAATCGTTAATATTCAATGGGATTGATTTAAATAATCCTTTACGTACTACAGTAACAGAACAAGAAGCATTACATGAAATTTTCAAAATGGTACATCAGGGCATTGAAAATCAAAAATGTAGTCGCGCTATTATTGTAGCACATAATGCTTTTTTTGATCATAGTTTTTTAATGGCAGCAGTGGAACGTACAAGTGTTATGAAAAACCCATTTCATCCTTTTGTTATGTTCGATACTGCTACTTTAAGTGGATTAGTATTTGGACAAACCGTATTAGCTAAAGCATGCGCGTGTGCGGGCGTTTTTTTTGATAAAAATAAAGCACATTCTGCGTTGTATGATACTGAGCGAACTGCAATGTTATTTTGTGAATTGGTAAATAAATGGAAAAGACTTGGTGG
Source organism: Blochmannia endosymbiont of Camponotus nipponensis (assembly GCF_009827135.1). Lineage (NCBI taxonomy): Bacteria > Pseudomonadati > Pseudomonadota > Gammaproteobacteria > Enterobacterales > Enterobacteriaceae > Candidatus Blochmanniella > Blochmannia endosymbiont of Camponotus nipponensis. The sequence continues at coordinate 755,120 of NZ_CP046534.1, forward strand.
TTGGCCATTATCTACTGATTGCAAAAAGTCTTCATGTTACTAAAATTTAGTAATCTGTAGTTTTTATTATGGTAAAAATCAAACATTTAGACATAATCATATTTATAAGCATCAGTTCAATATACTTATACAGAGTAAGTTACCAGACTTATTTGTATGTCTGATAGCATTTTAAAAAAATATAAAAATATTTGACTATAATTTATTTTTTAGTTTAACGTGATCGATTAAAATTTTTAGTTTGCCGCTGCGATTCATATTAATTATTATATCAGCACCACCTATTAATTTTCCTTCCACCCATAACTGAGGAAAGGTAGGCCAATTGGAGAATATTGGTAAAGCATATCTAATACTTGTATGCACTAATACGTCGACATAAAAAAAAGATTGTACGTAAGTGGATAATATTTGAGCAGCTTTTGACGAAAAACCACATCTAGGAATACTCGGAGTACCTTTCATATATAAAACGATAGGGTTTTTTTCTATTTGATTTTTGATTATTTCTATTTCATTATTCATGTTTTTATTTATATTAAAAAGTTTTAATTATATTAAATAAATGTAACTATGTGAATTGCTTTATATCAATGCTAACAAATAAAAATATTTAATATTTAAAATCAGCTCTCCTCAAATTAGTATATATCAACTTGCATATATACATTTTATAATTTTTCACAAAAAATATTATTTTTTTTTGAATTAATAATTGATAATCTGTTATCAACAGCGTTGATAACAGATTTAATGATAATGTCAACTTCAATGTTTACTATATTACCGATTTGTTTGTCCCCCAGTGTTGTTTTTGTTGCAGTATAGGGGGTTAAACAAATACGTATATAATTATTAAGTGTTTTACTCACCGTGAGACTTACTCCATCTACACCAATTGATCCTTGTTGTAAAATATATTTTTGAAAGTATTTTTTTTTTATGCTAAACCATATTATTTTATTGTTTTTTGAAATAATTATTTTTATAATTTTTCCGGTACAATCAATGTGGCCGGTCATTAAGTGTCCACCAATTTCAGAATGATAACATAGGGATCTTTCTATATTAATTAAATCTCCTACTTTTAACATACCCATATTAGTTAATTTTAATGTTTCATGTATTACATTGAAACTAATCAAGTTATATTTTATGGCAATAACTGTCAAACAACACCCATTATTCGATATAGAACAACCAATTTTTAAATTTGAGAGCAAATGCGTAGGTAATATAATTATATATGTTTTTAAATTGGTTGATTCATAAATCGCATGAATAGGAACAACAGCTTGTATAATACCTGAAAACATATTTTCAAATACTATTATGTAGTATATCACATTATATTTAATAATTAGTATAACATATCTCTATTTTGTATTAAATATAACTTTAAGAGATTTGTTCTTAAGGTAAAACCGACTTTTATAATACAAGATATCTGTAAAAAAATTGACGCATGATAAAATCACATGTATGTTAGTATTAATAGGTGTATATAATTTAATTATTTTTATATAAAATATGTTGTTTAAATTTTAAGTTCATAAATAATGACAAATGAGTAATATATGGTAAACTCAATAAGTTAGTGATCGTCGTATTGTGAAGTGTGCGTTCTTAGCTCAGTTGGTTAGAGCACTACCTTGACATGGTAGAGGTCGATGGTTCAAGTCCATTAGAACGCATTAGTTATAATTGCAATATAAAGAATGAAAATTATAATAAGATTCTTTTATCTCTAATATAGAAATTAAAAATAAATATATTTTTAATATTACTGTATTTAATAAAATTAAATTTTTTATTTTATGAAAATGGGGTATTTTTGTCACAAAATTATGATAAAAAGTATAACTGTTATAACCACATGATTTATTCAACATAATTAAATATAATTCGGTAGAATATTTTTTTAAATATACCGAACAAATAATTGTTCTATCAATGTATGTATTTTTATAAAATGCAGTTTAAATATATTTAATATAGGAGAATGTTACAAATGAATCGTGATAGATTAATATGTTTTTCAATTATTTTAAGTTCTTTTGCGTTAATTAGTTGCGCAAGTACAACTAAAATAAAAGAGTTGTCTTCTGAAGTACATGATTTAAATGAAAGAATTGATCAGATAAGTAGTGATGTCGACATTTTACGTCCAGAAATAGAAAAAACTAAAAATGAAGCAGCACGAGCTAATCAACGCATCGATAATCAAATTACCTCTTATCATAAGTAAGATAATACAATGTAAAGTAAAAAATATAATATATCTAAAATGATTTTAGATTATAAAAAATAATTTATGTAGTTATTGGTATTAAAATAAAAAATAAAACATAGAGAGAAGCATATATTTAATTCTCAAAAAAAAATCTGCTGAATTCAGCAGATTTTTTTTTGAGAATTAAATATATGCTTCTCTTAATTTTCAATGACAATGACACAACATGACATTTATTATATTTAATAATACATACCAATTACAGTAAAAACTATAATTTATATAAATCATTAGCCTGAGAATGTATAGAATCTAATATTAAATATATTCCCTGAGATCGAGAGATAGTTAGATTTTGTTTTAACTGTAATTGATTTATTAAAAAAGGTTTAACATCAAGATTAGTGGCTTCTTGTAAACTTAATCCTTGATATAAACTAAATATTATAGTGATAATTCCTTTAACAATAGAAGAATCACTATATCCGTGCAATTTTATTAAATCATTACCATTATGAGGCTCTAAATAAGTAGTCAAGGCTATCCATGTTTTGTTTTGGCAACCAGATATCAAATACTTCTGTATTCGCATATTTTCTGGAAATTCAGGTAATAGTTTTCCAAGATCAATTATATATATATATTTTTCTTCCCAATTTATACAACTTAAGAAATTTTTTAACAATTGAGTTTTTGTTGGAAAATTTATTATCATATTTTCAATAAAATTATTATTAATTCAACAAACATTGTACTTGCACTAATCCATCTGCTAAACGATCTATATCTTCTTTGTTTGTATACATAGCTAATGATGCACGACACATACCTGGTACTTTAAAATAATTCATAGTAGGTATAGCACAATGATGTCCTGTACGTATAGCAATACCATATTGATTCAATAACATTCCAACATCATATGAATGATGTATTCCTAAATTAAAAGCAATGATACCAACTCGTGTACTTGGTCCATATAAGATCAGATCTGGAATATTTTTTAATATATCTACAGCATAATGTATTAGTTGATCTTCATAAGCATAAATTTTATTAACTCCTATTGTATTAATGTATTTGATAGCATTACCTAAACCTATGATACCGCTGATATTAGGAGAACCTGACTCAAATTTCCAAGGTGGATCTATAAATTTTGTGCCTTGAGTTAAACTTACATTTTCAACTATTCCACCTCCTACAATCCAAGGAGGCATTTTTTGAAGTAATTTTTTTTTTCCATACATAACACCAATACCAGAAGGTCCATATATTTTATGTCCAGAAAATACATAAAAATCACAATCTAACTTCTGTACATCTACTGTTTGATGAACAATGCCTTGTGCACCATCTATTAATATCAAAGTATCACTGTTTTTTCGAGCTGTACTGATAATTTCTGTCAATGGATTAATGGTGCCTAAAACATTAGACACATGTGATATTGACAAGAGCCGAGTACGATGATCTATAATTTTTGATAAACTAGATACATCTAATGTACCATTAGGAGTTAATGGTATATAACGTAGTATAATTTTTTTATGTTTTTCTAACATTTGCCATGGAATAATATTAGCATGATGTTCCATTTCGCTAATAATAATATTATCTCCATAATTTATAAAATTATGCCCCCAACTATTAGCAATTAGGTTAATAGCTTCAGTAGTACTTTTGACAAAAACAATTTCTTCTTTAGATGCATTAATAAAATCAGCTATATGTGAACGTATTGTTTCCATTTGATTGGTTGATTCAGTACTCAAAGTATGAATACCTCTATGTACAGCAGCATATTCATTACGATAATATTGAGTTTGTGAGTCAATGACAACATTCGGTTTCTGAGCAGATGCGGCACTATCAAGATAAGTCAGAGGATATTGATTAATAATACGTTTTAATATAGGAAAATCCGATCTAATTTCTTCTATAGGATATAGTATCATATTATAGACCCTATTAAAACCTCATTGATTCTTTTCAAAATAATCTCCCGTAATACAGGATTTTCAATTGATCTTATAATCTCAATAGCAAAAGCATGAACAAGCATTTTTAAAGCATCTTTTTTTGAAATACCACGTGTATTTAGATAAAATAGATGATAATTATCAATTTGTCCTATTGTTGCACCGTGACTACATTTTACATCGTCAGAGTAAATTTCAAGTTTAGGTATGCTATTGATAGTAGCATCTTGATGCAATAATAAGTTATTGTTTATCATTTTTCCATCAGTTTTTATAGAATCTGGATTTACTTTTATTAATCCATTAAACACGCCAGTACTACAATTACATGCGATTATTTTATGTAATTGTCTACTTGATGCATGTTCTCGATTGTTATGCTCTAAATAAGTACGTATATCTCCAACATCCTGTTCGGATAGAAAAACCAAACTATTTAATGCTAAATATGATTTTGAATGATTTACTTGAGCGCTAGTTTGATGACACGTGAGTTTAGGCCCAAGAATAACAAAAATACTACTGTTTACATCTGAAGATTGTCCTAAACTAATATCATTATGTGATATATGATAACTTGTTTTATTTTCAAATACTAATTTAATATGAGACAATCTAGCTCGGTTTCCTATTGTCATAGACATACGTGCGCCACTAAAATGTCTGTTTTCATTTATACTAATAAAATGTTCTATGACACACGTGTTAGAATCCTGCCCAATTTCAAGATGATGGTGATAATGTGATGTAACTAATGTATTTTTTACATTAGATCCTTCGTTGATATGTAATAAATATAATGGTTTTTTTGTTATTTTTTTTGTAGGTAAATTTATTTGTATTGTTGCATCACTTAAATATTCAGTTAAATATAAAAACATTTCTGGTTGAATAGGATTAATTATTTCGTGACGATTGGGATTACGGTTGATTTTTATTGTCCATGGATCTATATTTTTATCGCTTAATTCAGACGAAAATCTACCGTTAATAAATATTAAACGATAAGCATCTATAGAAAATCCTACTGATTTATATCTAGATATATTCAACTCATTATTTTCGGAACATTCAAAATTGTACGTTAAAAATTCTTCAAGTGAAGTATATTTCCAATTATTTTCCTTAAAACTCGATAATCCGAACATTTTAATGCGTTTCCAATATTTATCTATCAAACTTGAATGAATGTTATTTTTTTTTTTAAATAATTCATACCATTCATTTAATACTCGATTTGCATTATTCAGATAACCAACCATAACCTTTTTCCTCAAGCTTTTTTACTAAAGAAATATTACCAGATTTCACAATTTGACCCTTATATAACACATGAACATAATCAGGTTTAATATATTCTAAGATTCTTTGGTAGTGAGTAATAATTACAAATGAACGTATTTTATTACTTAATATATTAAGACCGTTATAAACAATTTTTACTGCATCAATATCCAAACCAGAATCTGTTTCATCAAGAATACACAATAATGGCTCTAACATCATCATTTGAAGAATATCATTACGCTTTTTTTCACCCCCGGAAAATCCAACATTTACTGATCGAGTTAAAAGATCGTCAGGCATTTTTAACAATATCATATTTTTCTTAACAAGTTGATTAAAATCAAATCGATCTAAGAGAGGTTGATGTCTATATTTACGTATAGCATTAACAGCGCTGTATAAAAATAATTGATTGCTAATTCCTGGAATATCTACCGGATGTTGAAATGCCACAAAAATGCCTTCTCCAGCACGTTCTTCTGGTTTAAGAGGTAATAAATTTTTTTTTTTAAACAATATTTCCCCATCAGTAACAACATAATCCTGCTGACCAGATAATGTAGCAGATAATGTACTTTTTCCTGAACCATTAGGTCCCATAATAATATGTATTTCACCAGAATTAATTTCTAAATTTAATTTCTTTAGAATAGATATACCTTTTACGCTGACATTCAAATTTTTTATTGATAATATCATAATTACTCCGTATTGAATGAATGTACTTATGTTTAAAATACTTAGAAAATAAATTTTATCCAACACTGTGTTCTAAAGTAATCGATAATAACCTCTGTGCTTCTACAGAAAATTCTAAAGGTAATTTAGAGAATATATCTTTACAAAATCCATTTACAATCATAGAAATGGCATCATCTTCATTAATTCCACGTTGGCGACAATAAAACAATTGATTATCACTGATTCGTGAAGTTGTAGCTTCATGTTCTAACTGCGCGCTATTATTTTGCGATGCAATTATAGGAAATGTGTGAGAACCACATTTTTTACCTATTAACATTGAATCGCATTGTGTAAAATTACGTGAATTTGTAGCAGTTTTCATAATTTTAACTAATCCTCGATAAGTATTTTGGCTATTGCCAAGAGCAATTCCTTTTGAAATAATAGTCGAGCGGGTATTTTCCCCGATATGAATCATTTTTGTTCCGGTATCTGCTTGTTGTGTACCATTAGTAATAGCAACTGAAAAAAATTCTCCAATAGAATTTTTTCCTTTTAAAATTACACTTGGGTACTTCCAGGTGATAGCAGACCCAGATTCAGATTGAGTCCAAGACATTTTAGAATTCTCTCCAGCACATAGTGCTCGCTTAGTAACAAAGTTTAAAATACCACCCTGAGAGAACTGATTACCAGAAAACCAATTTTGTACTGTTGAATATTTTACCTGAGCATCTTTGAGTACGATAACTTCTACAACTGCTGCATGAAGTTGATAATTATTATGCATTGGCGCTGAACATCCTTCAATATAGCTTACATAACTACCTATATCTGCAATTAAAATAGTACGCTCAAATTGCCCAGTTTTTTTAGAATTCATTCTAAAGTAAGTTGAAAGTTCCATGGGACAACGTACATTTTTAGGAATATATATAAATGTGCCATCGGATACAACCGCAGCATTAAGTGCAGCAAAAAAATTATCTTTAAAAGTCACTACAGTTCCCAAGTATTGGCGTACTAAATCTGGATAATCACGAATGGCATCGTGAAATGAACAAAAAATAATACCTTTTTTTAATAAAGTTGCACGAAATGTAGTAGATACAGAAACTGAGTCAAAAATAGCATCAACTGCTATGTTTCCTTCTTCATATACTGGGATACCTAATTTATTAAATGTTTTTTCTACTTCTTTAGTTAAATATTTTGATTTATTTGAAGGAGTATTTGCATTTTTTTGTATTTCGTAATTTTCTTCTTTAATTGTACATACGGGAGCAGAAAAATAACTATAGGAGTTATAATTGAGTTTTTGATAATTTCCTTTTAACCAATGCGGTTCTTGCATATTAGACCAAGCATGATAACCCGACAGCCTGAATTCTAACATCCATTTCGGCTCTGATCTTTTTTCTGAAATAGCATATATTGTATTTTCATTAATACCTTGTGTAAATTCTTCATTGCTTAATTTAGTAAAAAACCCTTCTTTATAATACAAATCATCACTGTTCACTATTTTTTTTTTATTAATATTATACATGTTAAAGTTATTGCATATCATAATAATACCCGTTGTTAAATTCCAAAACTTTCACCACACCCACAAGAATATTGCGCTTGAGGATTGTTAAATTTAAACATATAATTTAAACCTTCTTGTACGTAATCTAATTCGGTACCATCAATCAATGGCATTATATGTGATGGTACGAACAATTTAGCTCCATTACGTTCATATATTAAGTAATTGTTATCTAATGATGTAACTTTATCCATAAGATATGTAAAACCCGCACATCCTGATTTTTTTACGGTTACTTTTAATCCCAACATATTGGGATTGTTATGTATTAAATTAAGAATTTGTTGTACTGCTGCATCAGTTAAAGTTAACCCATCCCAAGAAATATGATTTTTAGGTATGTGATGCACATTTTGTTGAAGATCATTTTTCATAAAAATTGCCTTTACGTTGATTTACAACGTTCATCAGAGCAAGTATCTTAATTATTTTATTGTATTGAATATAAATATTATCGCAAAAATATATATTTACATATATCAAAATATACATATATCTCATTATTATGAGATGATAGAAAAGTTCATTTTTTATCATATACCCATTTAATAATCATGTATGAAATATAAATTTCATATCTTTTTATATTTATAAATATAGTGCTCTTTAAAATTATTTTTTATTTTAAATCATAAAATATGATTTATCTTTAATAAATGGATCATTATATCATATTACATAATACATAACGATTGATTATTTTTAACATTAATCGTAAATTATTTCATCTGGGAACTGATTGAAATCAGTGAAAATACAACATGTAGCAACCATACAATTGCATCAGAAATATCAAAATCTTCATTGATAATTAAAACTAATATATGAAACTAACACTGCACTAAGATACTTTTTTGATTAACCAACGAGAAACTTCTGATAACTCTTCTTTGTATTGAGGCCAGTCTTTTATCCATTCTGTACAACAATATTGAATAGTTTTATCGTTATATGGTATACCTACCAGTTTTTTTGCTAATGTTTCTATAGGATCTGGTTCTAAGCTGTCGGTAAAAATACGACTACGATTAATGATTCCACGTTCTATATCGAAATGTAATGTCACACTACCCCACTCAAAACGTGCATCTAACTGGTGTGTAAACGCAGGAGCACTACCAAAATTCCAGTTCCAATCACATTGTTTGTTGAACAGTTCAACAAATCCTGGTATATGATAAAAATCATTTATAGATAATATTTCTGATTTTACTCTCATTCCATGATATTGGAAAAATGCTTCTGTCAAACCTTGGCATACTTCTTGATGATCAATACTAGGTTTTAATTGATTTAAATTAGCAACCCGTGATCGAATAGAAGTAATTCCTTTAGTTTTTAGCTTTTTAAAATCTGGGTTAAGGTAATAAGTAAGTTTATCAATATTAACGTGTAAGAGTAATGTACCGTGATGAAATTTACGCCCAGATGTTTCACGATATGCAGAGCCACTAATTTTACGTTCTCCATCTACTGTATGTATAACGAGATCATTTCGTCCAGAAATAATAGCTTTGATTCCAATATGATTTAATCCATTTAACACAATATTAGTGGATAATTTTTTATCATAATGTTCCTGAGTGGATATGAAGGTGAAACAAGTATTACCTAAATCATGAAACACAGCTCCGCCCCCACTACTCCTTCTAGCTAATTTAATTCCATCTCTTTCCATACGACGAGTATTACATTCTTTCCATGCATTTTGAGCACGACCTATAACCACTGTATTTTGATTTCTCCATAAGAATAATATAGATTGTTTTTTGGGTATATTTTTAAACATATATTCTTCAACTGATAAATTAAACCACGGGTCGTAAGAGTCAGATAATAACAATCGTAAAGAATACATACATTATCCTCCTTTAGTATTTAATATTTAAGTTATAAATTTCATATGTAAACACAATGTTATTGTTATCACTAGTTATAGTGACTTTAAATTATTTTAAATCAAATTATCAGTATTAAAAATAAATTTTTATCCATGATTTTCAATTTCTATTTATAGTTACATATTAATTTTAATCATCAATTAATATTATAAATAATATATTTTTTATTTATAATTGTGATAAAAATATTATACTTGATGTATGAAAACAATATCTCATTCTTTAAATGTAATTTAAATATTATTTAATAAAATTTAAAACAGAACATTGATATTTTTATCAAACTAAATAATTAATATTTATGATAATAATTATTATATATATTTATACTAAATATATCTTATAACAATAGTATATAAAAAATTTTTTAAAAATCGTGTAACTAAAAATATTTAAGAATGCATGAATGATGGTTATAATAGGTTCATTTACAATAATATATGTATTGCTTTTAGTAATATTTGGATACGGTTGTATATATCATGCTCATGATGATATTAGTATTATTATCTTACAGTACCATGGAAACGCTCTTTCAAAATTATAGAGCATTTATTAACAACATCAGAAATTTCTTCTTCTTTTAAAGTATGTGTTGTGCTTTGTAAAAGCAGTCTAATAGTAAAACTTTTACAACCTTTTGAGATATTTTTACCTCTATAAAGATCAGATATTTTAATATCCACCAATTGATCTGTATTAGCAATTTTTTTACATTCAGTAATAACGGACTCTGCAGAAATATCATCTGACACTATTACAGAAATATCACGGTAATTTTTAGGAAACTTAGAAATAGCGGTAATTTTAGGTAATATAAATTGGGACACCATGTTCCACGATAGCTCAAATACTAATATATGTGAACGTAAATTTAATTTCATTTGTATAGCAGGATGGATCATTCCAATGTATCCAACGCATATGTCGTTTAAATAAATTGCCGCACTTTGATTAGAATATAATGCAGGATGTGTACACTTTTTAAATCTAATACAACTTATTTTATTAGTTGCATTTAACAATGCCTCTACATCTCCTTTTATATCATAAAAATCTACCGAATATGTTGTTAAATCCCAGTGTTCATTAAATCTAAACCCAGATCGTATGCCAGCTATCATAAAATTTTGATGTACCTGATTTTCAGCAGTTTTTTCTGGAATAAAACATATACCACTTTCAAATAATTTAATGTGTTTTTGTTGTCTATTTATATTATGTATTACTGTTGTAATTAACCCAGGCCATAAAGATAATCTCATGCTAGCCATATCTAATGTCATTGGATTTTTTAAAATTAATGGAATTTTCTGTGGATGTAATAATTTTTGAATTTTAGGATTTACGAAACTATATGTTATTATTTCTTGGTAACCACGATCTATCAATAAATTTTTTACTCTTGATAACGATATAGTTGATACATTATTGTAATCTGTTATTAATTTTGTACGAATAGAAACACGAGGAATATTGTTATATCCATAAATACGTATTATCTCTGCTATTAAATTTTCTTCTATAGAAATATCAAAACGCCAAGTTGGTGTTAATACTGTCCAACTATTATTTGAAAATTCTGTTTGAAAACCAAGTCGTTTTAAAATATATGTGATTTCTTGACTTGGGATATGAAACCCAATAATTTTATCTAATTTAGTACGATTTAATACAATATTAATTGGTTTTGGTACCATATCATGGTTAATTACACTTATTATTGGGCCAGGATAACCACCACAGCTTTTTAGCAATAATGATGTGACACGATCTAAAGCTAATTTGGATGCACTTGGGTCAATTCCTCGTGTATAATGTAAGGAAGAAAGGTCGTTCATACGATATAATCTAGACTGATTCGCGATAGTAGATGGAGGAAAAAATACAGATTGTATCATTATGTGACGAGTGTTAGGACAAATAGAATATTTATTGGGAAAAATTGTTCCAGCGATTGATAATGGTTTTGTATAATCAGAGATAATTATTGTATTTGGAAATAGTTTTAAATGATTATTATTGTCATGAGATAACTTTAGTATTTCTCCGAATTGAGAGAAACGTATACGTATTATATTTCCATCAATTTTTTCATAATCAAAAATATAAATCGGATGTCCTAGTTCCAATAACACATAATTGACAATATCTATGACTATATTGACTGAACAGATTCCACAGCGACGTAGTTTTTCTGTAATCCATAAAGGTGTAGGAACGGTAATGTGAATATTTTTTAAAATTCTTCCCAAGAACTGTGGGCATATATCAGGAATCTCAATAGAAATTGGAATAATATCGTTAATTGTTGGTTTAATTGAATTTGTTTTTATTTTTTTTAATTTTAAATGATTTATAGCTGCTATTTCTCTAGAAATACCCAATATATGCAGACAATCTCCTCTATTAGGAGTAATATTAATTTCAATAACGTTATCATAAAGGTGTAAGTAATTATAAAAATTTTGTCCAATGGGTGCATTGATGGGTAGTTCTATTATACCTACTGTATGATTAATTATTCCTAATGTTGCAAAAGTACATAACATTCCTTCTGATTGTTGTCCTTGTATAGTAGTTAATTGAACTTTATGTCCATTTGGTAATATTGCTCCTACATTAGCAACAGCCACTCGAATATTTTTACGACAATTGGGAGCGTCACAAACAATACTTAATAATTTATTGCTACCGTTATTAACCTTTATTATCCATATATTATGATAGTTAGGATGCATTTTACAGTCTACAATTTCTCCAATAACTACTCCATGAAACATATTAGCAACCGGTTTTAACTCATTAACTTTAAAGCCAGCCATAGTTAATTGCTTGACTAACTCAATACTACTAATAGACGGATTTATCCATTCACGTATCCACATTTCACTAAATTTCATTTGAACATTCCTATATCATTTAAATTGCTCAAGAAATTGTAAATCATTTTTAAAAAAAACACGCATGTCGCTAATGTTATATAGTAACATTGTTAGCCGTTCTATTCCTATTCCAAAAGCAAATCCCGAAAATTTTTCTGTATTGATACCAACATGATGTAATATTTTAGGATGTACCATACCGCACCCTAAAAGTTCTAACCAATTTCCAGTTTTTTGTTCCATTACATCTATTTCTGCAGATGGTTCTGTAAATGGAAAATAAGATGGTCTAAATCGTAAATCGATTTTTTTTCCAAAAAAATTATATAAAAAATCATATAATATTTTTTTTAGATGACTTAAATCAATATTAGAATCTATCATTAAACCTTCCATTTGATGAAACATGGGTGTATGATTGTGATCATAATCTTTACGATATACCCGTCCAAAAGAAATAATTCGAATTGGAGGATTTTTATCGGTCATAGCACGTATTTGAACACCGGAGGTATGCGTACGAAGTAAACGTTTTTCATCAAACCAAAAGGTATCATGTTCATCTCGAGAAGGGTGGTATGCAGGGATGTTCAAAGCGTCGAAATTAAAATAATCATCTTCAATTTCTGGCCCATATATTACGGAAAACCCCAAAGATTTAAAAAAAAGCTTCATACGTTTTATAGTACCTGTTATTGGATGATGTGTACCTATATCTGATAAACGTCCCGGTAAAGTGACATCTAACATATCTCTAATTAGGGTATTTTTTATACGTTTTGAATTTAAAATATTTTTTTGCTCAATGAATGTTTTGTATATATCTTTTTTAGCCTTATTAATAGCTGCGCCTAATTTGGGTCGTAGTTCTGATGGAGTATGATAAATATTTTTAATTTGCTGATTTAAGTAGCCTTTTTTACCTAAAAATTTAATACGTACTTTTTCCAAAGCATCTATATTATTAGATTGTGTTATAGCTAATTTTGCCAAAATAACTAAGTTGTTTACAACATCTAATGACATAAATATCCTCTATATATTATATATAATACTATATATACTGTTTATTATGACTTTTATTCATACATAACTAATACTTAAAGCGCAAAATATAGTTTTTAAAATTGTATTGATAATGATCACGTACTAATATTAGTGCTATGTTGATAGCTACAGGATAGCAAATGTATTAATATATTATTCCATAGAATATTAAAATCTAATGTTTATAATTGGAAATACATGTTACTTGAATAGATTATACATGTTCTAATTTAATTTTTGCTTTATCAATCAAAACAGAGAAAGTTTTCTTATCAAAAATAGCTATTTCAGCAAGTATCTTTCTATTAATGGAAATATCAGATTTATTTAATCCATTTATTAAATAATTATAAGAAATACCATATTCACGTGATGCAGCGTTAATTCGATTAATCCATAACCGGCGAAATAAACGTTTTTTCTGACGACGATCTCTGTAAGAATATTGCCCAGATTTTATAACCGACTGATAGGCAACACGATAAGTACGAGATCTAGCACCATAATAACCTGTTGCTTTCTTCAAAATTTTCTTATGTCGAGCGTGTGCCACTACACTATTTTTCACGCGTGTCATGTTTATTGCTCTCCTAACGATGTAAACGATGGCACTATATTCAAAGTTATCTCAATAAATAAGTAAAACAGCATTGATATATCTATATATATGGTAAAAATTTCATAATTACGCCTAAATAAATCTTAGGAAGTATAGATTTTTGACGCAAATGGCGTTTATGTTTTGTGGTTTTTTTTGTTAAAATATGTCTCATATGAGAATGTTTATATTTATATTTTCCTAAAGCTGTTATTTTAAACCGTTTACTAGCCGCTTGGAGTGTTTTAATTTTAGGCATACACCACATCCTATATGATTTTTTTTATTAGTATATGTTTTAGTACAAATATATGTAAATAATAGAATTATTATCTACTCTTATTAAGAAATACAATCCATTATTTCTTTTTTGGAGATAAAATCATAGTCATTTGACGTCCTTCAACTTTATTGGAGAAAAATTCCACTGCTGCTAATTCCTGTAATTCATGACGTATCCGATATAAAATTTTTGAACCAAGTTGATGGTGTATTAACTCTCCCCCCCTAAAACGTAAGGTCACCTTGACTTTATCTCCTTCATTAAGAAATTTAATTAAATTACGTAACTTAATTTGATAATCTCCTTTATCAGTACCTGGTCTGAATTTTATTTCTTTAACATGAATCACCCTTTGTTTTTTCTTTTGCTCTTTTATAGATTTATTTTTTTCGTATAGAAATTTACCATAGTTCATAATTCTACATACAGGTGGATCAGAATTTGGACTAACTTCAACTAAATCAAGACCAATATCTTCAGATTGTTTAAGTGCTTCATGTAAACTAGTCACACCCACTTGTTTTCCGTCTACCCCAGTTAAACGAACTTTTTTAGCATTAATTTCTCTATTAATACGATTTAATCGTATTGATTGCATTTTTTTTCCTAATTTAATAATATGTTATTCCTCCATTTGATGAAGACTGTAATTATTAATTTCATGTAATAATTTTTTTATAAACATATCAATATCACAGTTGATTAGTTCTTTACCTCGATAAGTACGTATAGCCACTGTATTTTGATTCATTTCTTTATCTCCACAAATTAACATATAAGGTACACGTTGTAAGGTGTAGTAACGAATTTTAAATCCTATCTTTTCATTTCTCAAATCTACCTTTGTTCTTATTTTTTTATTTATTAATTTGTTTTCTACAATAGAAATATACTTGGTTTGCTGATCAGTAACATTCATGAGGACAACTTGTATTGGAGCTAACCATGTTGGGAAAAATCCTGCATATTCTTCTGTAATTAAACCAATAAACCGTTCCATGGAACCAAAGATCGCTCTATGAATCATTACAGGAGCTACACGGTTATTATTATGATCAATATAACGTGCATTCAATACATTTGGCAAAGAAAAATCCAGTTGTATTGTACCACATTGCCAAGTTCTATCTAAAGAATCAAGTAAAATAAATTCTATTTTAGGACCATAAAATGCACCATCATTAGGTTGATATTGAAATATAATATTATTATGCTGAAGAGCGGTAGACAGATGTTGTTCTGCCACATCCCATGTTGAATCTGAGCCAATCCGTTTTTTAGGACGAGTAGATAATTTTACCAAAATTTTTTTAAAACCAAATGTATTATACACATAGTACATCATTTTAATACAGTTATTTAATTCTTCGAATATTTGTGTTGTTGTACAAAAAATATGCCCATCATCTTGAGTAAATTCTCGTGTTCTCATAAGTCCATGTAACGATCCAGATAATTCATTTCTATGACAATTTCCAAATTCAGCTACACGATAAGGCAAATCCCTGTAAGACTTAATACCTTGATTAAAAATTTGAATATGTCCAGGACAGCTCATCGGCTTAATACAATATTCATGATTTTCTGAACAAGTAGTAAACATATGTTCATGATAATTATCCCAGTGGCCTGTTTTTTTCCATAATACATGATCAATCATAATAGGACTTTTAACTTCCTGGTAATTATATGTTTTCAATTGTATACGTATGAATTTTTTTAATTCTTGTAATAAAATCCAACCATTTTCATGCCAAAACACCATACCGGGTGCATCTTTTTGTATGTGATACAAATGTAATTTTTTTGCAAGATCACGATGATCATGTTTTTTAGGTTCTTGTAATACATTTTTGTGAATTACATATTGTTGTGTTTTAGATTCATGAAAACCATAAACACGTTGCAATTTTTTATTTTTACTGTTTCCACGCCAATATGAAGTAGTAATCTTATACAATTTAAAATTACGACAAAAACTAATATTAGGTACATGTGGACCACGACACATATCTATATATTCTTCATGATAATACAATCCAATATGTTCAGTAGGGTTAATATTTTCGTTTAAAATGAATAGTTTATACATTTCATTAAGCGCGAGAAAAATTTTTTTTGCTTGTTTCCAGGTAACATTTTTTTTTACAACATCATAATTTTTATTAGCAATATGTACCATACGTTTCTCTAAAATTGGCAAATCATCATATGTCAAGCGATAATCAAGATCTATATCATAATAAAATCCTGTACTTGTTACTAAACCGAGTACCATTTTAGCTTTAGGCCACAATTGTTTCATTGCACGTCCTAACAAATGCGCACAAGAATGGCGAATTACACGTAATCCTACATTATCTCCTGCATTAATGCACTCCAATGTTGAATGATGATATATTAAATCAGCAATATCAATAAGCTTTCCATTGCTCTGTGCGGCCACACAATTTTTAAATAAACTCAAATTTACATCTTTAAAAACTTCTAAAGGAGATACAGGTTTATCATATCTATATTGATTTCCATTACTTAAAGTGATAACAAGCATCAACTATTTCCTTGTATTATTAATATCATGATATATATATCATGATAGAAATTGAATTTTTTTAAGTTTATTTAATAATTTTTTATCATGCAATATAATACAATGTATAACATAACATACTAAATATTTTATTATATTATTATATTATCCATATTGTTATTAACGATATGGATAAATTAGTTATAAAATAAACAACAAAATATCCTTGTATAATATTACGACGGATCCATTAATGATATGTGATAGTTTATTGATCATATAGCGACTCCTAAATAATTCAATCATAATATTATTGCTCTTGAAAGAATATAAAGTCTAAAACTGCATCGAATTTAAAAATTGATATTTTAGTATATTGATAATGACAAATATAATTTTTCACTAATATATATACACACTTTTTCAAAAATAGGTACATTCAACTTATATGTGAATGTTAATTATTTTTATAGTCCATTGAATACCCAAATTTTTAACTAACAAATAGTATTTATCTTAACATTCAAGAAATCTATCAATAATACATTTATAACTCTTGCTATTGTAACATTACAAAGATTTTTTTATTTTTCTTTACATAGCCAATTATTTTTATATTAATATTTTTAATGATATCATTAGTACTAATGCACTATAAAATTTATTAAAAAAAATTAACGTTTGTTTTAACTCTATTGAGATTATAATAATTTTTGAAAAAAATTAAATATATAACTCTATTATTATTATTATTGATAGTAATATTTTTTATGTTTTATATCAAAATCTTTTAAATAGATATTACCATAATATATTATTTTTAATATTATAAACGCTTTATATTTCATAAACATTAAATAATTTCAGATATTTAATAAATTGTAAAAAATCATATTTTTATTTTTTTTTGATTAATTTTAAATTAAAACATGTTATTAGTATTATTACATTCAAGAATGTAAGTACATAATTTTTAAAAAGATTTAACTAGTTCATCAATAACTTTCATTTGTTTCAAAAAATGTTCTAACTGATTTAACGGTAACGCAGAAGATCCATCACACTTAGCTTGATTCGGATTTGGGTGTGCTTCAAGAAATAATCCAGCAATACCTATTGCTATACTAGCTCTAGCTATATCATAAATTTGTATGTTTCTTCCCCCAGAAGTAGAACTTAATGGATTACGCATTTGCAAAGCATGTGTAACATCTACTATTATTGGGCAGCCTCCGGAAACGCGATTCATTGTATTCAATCCTAACATATCCACTATCAAGTTATCATAACCAAATACAGTTCCTCTTTCACATAAAATTATATTATTATTACTACATGAACGACATTTTTTAACAATATGTACAATTTGCGTTGGGCTCATGTACTGCGGTTTTTTTATGTTAATTGGCATCCCAGTTTGTGCAATAGATATAATTAAATCGGTTTGACGAGCTAAAAACGCGGGAACCTGTAATACATCCACCACTTTTGATACAGTTTTTACTTGGTCTACTTCATGTATATCAGTCATAAGTTTTACTCCAAATATTTCCTGTAGTTCTTGAAGTAAACTTAAACCCTCCTCTAATCCTGGTCCCCGATATGAATTAATTGACGAACGGTTTGCTTTATCGAAAGATGCTTTAAATATATAGGGTATATTTAATTTATGGGTTACATTAATATAATGTTCGCAAATCCTCATGGCTATATCTCGTGACTCTAAAACATTCATCCCCCCAAATAATACGAACGGTAAATTATTTGATACTTTTATATCGACAATCTCAACTATCAATTGTTGCATATATTATATTTCCAAATATTTTTAATATTAAATACATAAAAATTTGTGATTTTTATTGTTATCATCATGATTAACTGTGTAATTTAATATTATAACACTTACTCTATAAAGATAAAAAGTAGATAAATTGGAGTCTTATACAATCATACCAACCGTGATTTTATTTTTATTATGTTTTTAACACAATGATCGGAAATTATATTATTCTAATAATTAAATATATTTATAGTATATCTCTCTATATAAAGATTAATGAGATCGCCATTTTCCATACGTCACACGTTCATAGTAATGATAATCGCGTATTGTATGAATATGAGTAAATCCAAATCTACAAAATAATGTGCGTATATAATTTCCTTGATTCCATCCATGTTCCAAAGCTAACCAACCATTACAGTGTAAATGTTGAATGGAATATTTACAAATTATTTTTAGATCTGCTAATCCTGATTCTTTTGAAACCAATGCATTTTTAGGTTCAAAAATCATGTCATTAGATTGTAAACATGAATCGTTTTCATCAATATATGGTGGATTGCTAACAATAAGATTGAATTTATTTCCTATTAAATATTTAAACCAATCTCCATATACAAATTTTATATTTTTAAAATTGAACAAACGCTGATTTTTAAGAGCGAGCCATAATGCTTGTTTCTGACAATCTACTCCTGTAATACTCCAATTTGGCCGTTCTGACGCAAGAGCTAAAGCTATTGTACCTATTCCAGAGCCTAGGTCTAAAACATCTAAATGAGATACTTTTAACAAATCCAACACATGCTGTATCAAACATTCAGTATCTGGTCGAGGAATAAATACGCCGGGTGAGACCTTAAGATTTAAGGACCAAAATTCTTTTGAACCAATTAAATAAGCTATAGGTTCTCCTTTTTTTCTACGATGAATTAAAGATTCTAACTGAATAATAGTATCATGTTCTAGTAGTGATTCACCAAATGCTAACAATTGAGCACGAGACTTTCTAGTAACTTGCCCTAAAATAATTTCTGCATCTCTTTTAGGGCTCATAGATTTTTTTAGTTTTAAACTAGCCCAAAATAACCATTGATCCCATGTCATGATTCTAACTCTAATAATTTATCAAGTTGATCCGATTGATATTTATTAATAATAGGTTGTATTAAAATATCCAACTCTCCGTTCATTATATCACTTAATTGATAAGATGTAAAAGAAATACGATGATCAGTAACACGGCCTTGATGAAAATTATACGTACGAATTCGATCAGACCGGTCTCCAGTACCTAATAAGTTACGTCGGGTACAAGATGCTTTCTGTTGTCGACGTTTCATTTCAATAGCATGTAATCGAGAGCCTAACACTGATAGTGCTTTAGCCTTATTTTTGTGTTGAGATCGTTCGTCCTGGCATTCGACGACTAATCCACTTGGAATATGGGTAATTCGAATTGCAGAATCAGTAGTATTCACATGTTGCCCTCCGGCACCTGATGATCGAAAGGTATCGATTCTTAACTCATGAGGATCAATATTAGGTAATTCAACATTTGGTATTTCTGGAATTACGGCGATTGTACAAGTAGAAGTATGAATTCGACCTTGAGATTCAGTATGTGGTATTCTTTGTACACGATGCCCTCCAGATTCAAATTTTAATAAATTATACGCTCCTTTATAAGAAATTTTAGTAATAATTTCTTTATAACCACCGCATTCGCCATAAGTGGCATTAATAACTTCCATTTTCCATCGACGTACTTCTGAATAACGAACATACATACGAAATAATTCTCCTGTAAAAATTGCTGCTTCTTTTCCACCAGTTCCAGCTCGCAGTTCAACAAAACAACCTAATTTATCATTAGGATCTACAGGTAATAGCAATATTTTTAAATTTTTCTCAAGATGACACTGAGTTAAATAAAATGTTTTTAACTCATCTTGAACGATGTCATACATATCAACATCTTCAAGCATTTTTTGTGTATTAATAATTTTTTGTTTAATGTCTAACCAACGTCTAAAACAAATAACTATTTCAGATAACCGTGCATGTTCTTTAGATAATATATAAAAACGTTTTTTATCACCCATAACATTAGGTGTAATGAGCAATTTTTCTAATATGTTAAAACGTTTCTGTAAGATCATTAGTTTATTTATAATAATAGGATTCATATGTATTTGTCTTAAGATGAGATAAATTTTTGTTAAAATAAAAAATAAAATTATATTGATAGTGATTAATATATTTTAAAAATATATTGCATTTGTGAATAATTTTTGATTTATCTATGTGATCATAAATTATGTTTGAACCATGGCTAGATATAAATCCCAAATCGACATTGTATGTGTATTATGAACAACATATAAAATATCAACACACATAAAATTATATCACATATTTTTTTATAAAAAATTTAGTTTTTTATTTTTCATCTTTAAAAATGTAAAGTAATGAGTTTTTATTATTAAATAAATTCTAAACAGTTATTTAACAAATTGTATCGTATATAAATTAAAATTACTAAATACTTGACGATTATATCATTCAGGAATAACGTTTCATCATATTAACTATTTATATAATACATTTATACATTTATATATTTTAATAAACAATTAAAAAATTAAATTTATTAAAAGCAAAAAAATTAAATAAAAATTATATGTTGTTATATAAATGTTAAACATTAGATTAGATACATATCTATACAACTTAAAATATTATTTTTTATAAATAAAGGATAGATAATTATGTGCTAAATATAGATTTAAATATTTTTGTGATAAATATTAAAATCTATATTTTTATAATAACTTTTTTAAAATTTAAATTTAAATGTATCAAATACATATGTTTCAATTATTTATATGACGATTTTATTTATATTTTTTGTGTTCAGCAGCAAAATTTTAGTCTGTATAAAAATAAATTAATATGTAGGTAGAATCGATATTAAAAAATTAATATCCTAAATATTTAGTTATCCAACACATGGTACTGTTGTTTACACAATGAACTATCATAATCAAATTTACATTAAAATTTATTTAGAATCATAATAATAGTAATTATTATATAAAATTATTTAATGTTTTTAAATTAACTATCATCTCTATATCTGTAGAAAATGGAATTATTTATATTTCAAACAGTATAATTCATTAAAATGATGATTTTACAAACGAAATGAAAAAATGGGATTAGGATAGTAAATATCAGCTATTTTTTGAAACAATTGCAACAACGGAGTATTGAATTGACTAGTAGTAATGTAGAATATAATCTAAACACTATCAATTATCTATCGCATATAAATTATTGGCCATAACGATAAAAATATATCTATATTTTGTCGTCGTAATTATATTATTAATATAATAACACTACTTAAATTTTTAGAAGCATATTGCGATCAACATCATATTTAAGTTAATAATAAATAATTGGAATATACCATGAACTATTATCAATGGCCTTCTCCAGGGAAAATTAATTTGTTTTTATATATAATCGGGCGTCGTTTAGACGGTTATCATTATCTACAGACATTATTTCAATTTATTGATTATGGTGATACCATCAAAATATCGGTAACCAATAGTGGTAAAATTAGATTATTTACTGCTATGAAAAGTTTAATATATTGTAATAATTTAATTATACAAGCAGCAAAATTACTACAACATTATTGTTGGCCGAATAAAAAACCAGTATTTGGTGCAGATATTTTTATTGATAAAGTTTTACCTATAGGTTCCGGTTTAGGAGGTGCTTCTTCTAATGCTGCAACTACATTGCTGATACTCAATCAAAAATGGCGTTGTTATTTGAATAAAAACGTTTTAATGGATTTAGGTTTGATGTTAGGCGCTGATGTACCAGTATTCATATATGGACATTCAACATTTGCCGAAGGTATTGGTGATATATTAACGCCAGTTTCCCTACCTGAAAAATGGTATCTCATTATCGTTCCTCCAATTAGCATCAGTACTTCGTGGGTCTTTCAAATGTATAAATTAAGGAATTATTGCTATTCTCCGTATCGTTCAATGAGAGAATTATTGTCAATGTCATTTCGTAATGATTTCGAAAAAATTATAAAAGAGATATTCCCTGAAATAAATATATATTTTACGTGTTTATCACAATTTACATTAGCGCGACTTACAGGAACAGGTTCTTGTATTTTTTCTGAATTTAATACTGAATATTTAGCTTATCAAGTTCAAAGTTATTTACCATTATGGATCAAAAGTATTGTAACAAGAGGAATAAATTTATCCCCGTTACATCAAAAATTATTAAATTATAATAATTAGCATTAGGATTTATATATTAATGAAAGCTATTATTTTATTATTATGAATCATACAACCGTAATAATATTATTATAAACCTAAAATTA
Source organism: Blochmannia endosymbiont of Camponotus nipponensis (assembly GCF_009827135.1). Lineage (NCBI taxonomy): Bacteria > Pseudomonadati > Pseudomonadota > Gammaproteobacteria > Enterobacterales > Enterobacteriaceae > Candidatus Blochmanniella > Blochmannia endosymbiont of Camponotus nipponensis. The sequence continues at coordinate 778,356 of NZ_CP046534.1, forward strand.
CGAGACATTTTTAATATGAAACTTTTTACTGGCAATGCTGTCCCAGAATTGGCTCGACACATTGCTCATAGATTATACATTAATCTCGGCAAAGCTTCTGTTGGTCGTTTTAGTGATGGCGAAGTAAGTGTACAAATTGATGAAAACGTACGCGGTGGAGATGTATTTATTATTCAATCTACTTGTGCTCCAACAAACGATAACTTAATGGAACTAATTGTTATGGTTGATGCATTAAGACGCGCATCAGCTGCTAGAATTACCGCTGTAATTCCTTATTTTGGTTATGCCCGTCAAGATCGACGAGTACGATCTGCTAGAGTGCCCATTACTTCTAGGGTTGTGGCAAACTTTTTATCTAGTGTAGGAGTTGATCGTATTTTAACAGTAGATTTACATGCTGAACAAATACAAGGATTTTTTGATGTACCAGTAGATAATGTTTTTGGAAGTCCAATTTTATTAGAAGACATGATGCAACAAAATTTTAATAATCCTATCGTAGTATCTCCAGATATTGGAGGAGTAATACGCGCTCGTGCTATTGCAAAGTTACTTAACGACACTGATATGGCGATTATAGATAAACGAAGATCTCGCGCCAATATTTCTCAAGTTATGCATATTATTGGTGATGTATGTAATCGTGACTGTATATTGATAGATGATATGATTGATACTGGGGGAACATTATGTAAAGCCTCAGAAGTCTTAAAAGAAAGAGGAGCACGCCGTGTGTTTGCTTATACTACTCATCCAATTTTCTCTGGAGATGCTTATGAGAATATTCAAAATTCTATGATTGATGAAATTATCGTTTGTGATACTATTCCATTAAAACAAAAAATAAAATCTTTACCTAATGTGCGTGTATTAACTTTATCTGGTATGCTTGCCGAGACAATTCGTCGTATCAGTAATGAAGAATCAATTTCTGCTATGTTTAAGCACTAACAAGATAATATTTGTATATCTGAAAAAAAGATAATACTATATAAAAATAATATGTTATTCATTGTAGTCAGCTCCAATTAAGCCATTAAAAATAATAATGGAGTATTGGTAATTTACAAAAATAAACATTGATATACTATTCCAATGTATTTTATGAAAAGGATTTAAAATTATTTAAATATAATCCTCGTATCAATAAAAATTGACATCTACAATATGCTGAAATTAATATTAATTAAGTTATAATTTAAAAGATCATGTGATGGTGTGTATAAATGACTATTAAATTAATTGCTGGATTAGGAAATTTTGGAACGAAATACTTCAATACTAGACATAATTTTGGTTCTCAATATGTTAAAATATTAGCAAAACGATATAAAGTAATACTAAAAAAAAATGACATATTATGTGGATATACTGGTCAATTAAAGTTAAAAAATAATATTGTATATTTACTTATACCAGATTCATATATGAATAATAATGGACTTTCAATTTCTAAGTGTGTTAATTATTATCAATTATACTTAAAAGAAATATTGATAGTACATGATGATCTTGATTTACCACCCGGTGCAATACGTGTTAAATTAGGAAAAAAAATTAATGATAGTCATCATGGTTTAAGAAATGTTGTTATTAGACTTAATAATAAATCTGATTTTTATCGTTTACGTATTGGAATAGGCCATCCTGGAGATAAAAGTAAAGTGATTGATTTCGTGTTAAATAAACCATCTATTTATGAACAAGATAGGATCAATAATGTAATTAATAAGTCAATATTACATACTGAAGACATAGTAACTGAAAAATTTATTAAAGTTATGAATACATTACATTCTTATAATCCTCATTCTTAATAAAAATTATTAATTTAAAAAACTTATTGATTTTTTAATTATAAAAATAATTATCGTAATATTTAATTTAATATATTTTTTAATTGTTAAGGTCATTATGCAAATTGATTGCGGTATTATTGGATTACCAAATGTAGGTAAGTCTACTTTATTTAATATTTTGACTCATCTATCTGTTAAAATAGCTAATTTTCCTTTTTGTACTATACAACCGAACGTATCCATAGTGCATATACCTGATCCACGTATATATCAGTTAACAAATATTGTTCCATCACGTAAAATGATGCATGGTACTATGAAATTTATCGATGTTGCTGGTTTAATAAAAGGGGCTGCACAAGGTATAGGCATGGGTAGTCAAGTTCTAAATTATATTCGAACAACAAAAGTGTTATGTCATGTGGTCCGTTGTTTCGATAACAACCAAGTTGTTCATGTTTTTAACAATATAGATCCCTGTAGAGATGTGAATATTATCAATACTGAACTTATATTATTTGATATTTTGCTCTGTGAAGAAGGCATTCATTCTTTGCAAAAAAAAAATAAAGTTATTAATAAAAATATTGAACCACAGTTATCTACATTAAAAATGTGTTTGGGTTATTTATATGATGGTGTGCCATTAAGAAAAATATATTTTTCTAAAACAGAAAAAATAAATATTGAAAAATTTAATCTTTTAACTATTAAACCAACTATTTATATTGCTAACATCGATGAAGAACTTGTGACAAACAATGAATACCTAGATAAGTTACGCATACTTGCATCTGATGAACACATGCCATTAATTTTATGCTGTACAATGTCATTTTTATTGAACAATAAAAGCGATCACACTACATCATATACGCAACAACAAAGCAGTATATTATATGATATAGTTAATGTTATTTTTACTATGTTAAATTTACGTACTTTTTTTACTATTAATTTAAACATGACACGTTCTTGGATATACGTTGCTGGAACAACTGCATTGGAAGCTGCAAAAAAAGTACATAGTGACTTTAAAAAAGGTTTCATTCGCGTTCAAGTGATTAAGTTTAATGATTTTATTGCTTATAATGAAGAATTATTAAGCAAAAAAAAATCTAATAAAATTTCCTATTTAGGAAAAAATTATCTTGTAGAAGATGGGGATATATTGAAATTTTTATTTCACATTTAATATATTTTATGTGGAAATGTTTGAAATACGCTCCGTAATCACTCAAGATTAATGCACAGTAGATAGAAAACTCCGGATGGCACAAGTTTTATTTTAAAACTTGTGCCATCCGGAGTTTTCTATCTACTGTGCATTAATCTTGAGAAAAATACAAACACTACACCTAAAATTAACGGCGATTTCCAAAAATACGGACTATCATTAAAAATAAATTAATGAAATCTAAATACAAAGTCAATGCACCTATAATTGAATACTTGCGAAATTGATCTTGGTTATCTATAGATAAAGAGGCTCCTATAGATTTTAATTTCTGGGTATCATATGCAGTTAAACCAACAAAAATAACGACACCAATATACGTAATAAGCCACATTAAAACTGTGTTTTTCAACCATAAATTTACTACTGAAGCTAAGATTATACCGATTAAAGCCATAAATAATAAATTACCAAAACTACTTAAATCTCGTTTAGTAGTATACCCATATACCGTCATTATACCAAACATACCAGATGTCACTACAAACGCACTAGATATCGAAGATGTAGTATATAATATAAATATACTAGATAAAGTTAAACCTGTTAGCATGGAATATAACATAAATAACGTAGTTGCTAAAGAACCACTTAATCGTGTTACCATACCAGACAGGACAAATACTAATGCTAATTGACCAATAATCAAACTAAAAAAAATTATCTGATTGGAGAATAGTAATTGAAGTATTGCTGGGGTTCGAGATGCATACCAAGCTACAAAAGCAGTTAACAATAATCCACAAGACATCCAACCAAACACTTGTAAAATATACGGTTGTATCACGTTATTAATTCGTTCTGATACTGTGCTTTGAAAACGGGGAAATCGATCCATACTCATCACCTTCAAAATAATTAAAATACAAAACGTTTTATACATTATATCGCAAGGAAATCATGTGAGCAACAAAATGTTACATAACATTATTTTAAAAACAAAAGTAAATGCAAATATATACTATAGTATCATAATACACCATATCATTAAAATAATGACTCAATACAATACACATCATTTAATAGTTATTTAAATAATAATGTTGCACAGGATGTGCATGTTTATTAAATTCATATATCAATGGAACACCCGTTGGTATATTAATATGAAATATTTCTGATTCACTTAAATGATCTAGTAATTTTATAATAGCGCGTATGGAATTACCATGGGCAACAATAATAATTTGTTTATTACTTTTAATATGAGGTAATATAGAGTGATTCCAATAAGGAATTACTCTTGTTAAGGTTAGCTCTAAACTTTCACTATTAGGTAATTCTTCAGCGTTAACGTTATTATAGCGATTATCGTCTGTTGCAATAAATTGATTATTTTCATAATTTTTGGGAGGAATAATGTTAAAACTTCGGCGCCATTTTTGAACCGTTTCATAACCATATTTTTTTACAGCTTCATCTTTATTTAATCCTTGCAGCACTCCGTAATGACGTTCATTTAATCGCCAAGTTTTCTCTACAGGCAACCATGCTTGATTTAATTGATCTAATACGATCCATAAAGTGTGAATCGCCCGTTTTAACACTGAAGTGTACCCGTAATTAAAAAAAAAGCCATTTTTTTTTAATATTTGACCAGCGCTTTGCGCTTCAGCACGTCCTTGCTCTGATAATTCCACATCTACCCATCCAGTGAAACGATTTTCTTTGTTCCATTGACTTTCTCCATGTCTTACAAGAACAAGTTTGGTTATATTCATAATTTATTCTCTTATTGTTATTGACAAAATATAAATTAATTATACACTAAACGTTCTTATTAATTATTTAATTCTGTACATGTATTACTGAAATACGCCTGATTTACATCATTTTTTATATTAAAAAAGTATTATAATATGAGAAATATCTTTTTTTTTAATAAAATATTACAAAATGAAAACTATTGTGAACTAAATAAAAAATCAATATAAATGACAATTTTTATACTACGTATACAGTTAAATTATTTAAATTTATATTTATTGTGCCACCATAAAAATAAATAAATATATGATACAAATAGCCTATGTAATGAGTCCAAAAAGTCAACATATTTATGCTTGGAAATTGAACAATATTCATGGGCAATTAGAATTAATGCAGATAATACACACACCTGGACAAGCACAGCCTATGGCAGTGCACCCTAATAAACAATTTTTATATGTTGGAATACGTCCTAATTGTGGTATTACTGCTTATTATATAAATCAGGAAGGAATATTAACAGAACAAGGAACAATTGAAATATTAAATACTCCTACTCATTTAATTAGTGATACAAAGGGCACATTTCTGTATTGTACATCTTATAGGGATAACACTATAAGTGTTATCCCTATAAGCATATCAGGCATGCTTAATTCTCCTATACAAATTCTAACAGGTTTATTAGGTTGTCATTCCGCTAATATATGTAAGTACGAAGAATTACTTTGGATCCCTTGTTTGCACGAACATTCTATTAGATTGTTTAAAATAAATCTGTCTGGAACATTAACTCCGCATAATCCATGCATAATTAAGGCTAATGTTGGTTCTGGTCCGCGCCATATGAGTTTTTATAATTTTGGTGGTTATGCATATGTAATCAATGAATTAACAAGTACTGTTAATGTTATAAAATATAACAATTTTCAAACAATACCAAGTATTATTCAAACATTAAGCATAATTCCAAAAAATATCAACACTACACGCTGTTGGGCAGCCGATATACATATTACCCCTAATGGACGTTGGTTATATTGTTCTGATAGAGCTACTAATATCATTAGTTACTTAGAAATATCTAAAACAACAAAAAAATTAAAACTTATTGGTTATCAACCAACTGAAGAACAACCACGTGGATTCGCAATTGATTATCAAGGAGAATTTTTAATTGTTGCAGGGCAAAAATCAAATTTCATCTCTTTATACTCCATTAATCCGAACAATGGAGCGATAACTTTCTTATCTCGCTATCCATCAGGACAAGGTCCAATGTGGGTTAGCATAGTTTCATTATCTTCTGAATAAAATACATAATAAATACGATCATGTGACTGATATTATCTCGTTATAATATATCAATTTATAAATATAGTTTTATATAATCCATTGATAAATGACAATATACATCATTATAATATTTTTAATTTGTATATCTTATTATAAACGTATAAAAATATATAAACAATAGGATAATTTTAAACTACAAGAATAACTAAGCAATAGATGTAAGCCCTATATATAATAAAATTATACTTTTCATAACAACACACCGCAATCTTGTTATAATCGTTTCCTAGCGTACATAATAGTGATTATTTATATTCATATCAAATAAATTAAATTTCGTAATTTATAAAATTTTTAAACATGTTAAACATTACTTTTTAAATAAAATAATATTTATTTATTTTAAATATTTTTATTAACTTTACTATAAAAAAATCAGTGTCCTTGACATATATATATTTGTAGACGCATATTACAACAATCTAATATGTGGGCCAACAAAAAATTCATTTCACACATTTAATATAAATTGTAAATTACACGGAATTCATTATATCATACGATCATATTTATAATCATATTTTTTTAAAAATATTTTTTTTTATAAAATATTTTGAATTGTTATGTTTGTTATTGTATTAGTTATTAAAATTTTAATAATCAATCAATATTAAGAAATAAAAGTTACGATATAGTTTTATTTTATTTGTATCCTTTCTGTATGTACAAGTAAAAAAAATTATAAAAATAATTTATTAATTTATACTACAAATGTATCAGACGCTTTTGAGCTTGCTTTGCTGCTTCGCTATTAGGATATAATTTACCTACTTGTCTATATATTGTTTTAGCTTTCTCTTTTTGCTCCGTTTCTTGCATGATAATACCTATTTTTAATAACGCGTCCGATGCTTTTGAAGACTTCGGATAATTCTTTACGACTACAGCAAAATGATGAGAAGCACTATCTTTGTTACCTTTATTATAATAAAGTTGCCCTAACCAATAATGGGCATTGGCTTGATAAATTGATTCTGGATAATTTTTTATAAAATTGTGAAAAGCCTCTATTGCCTGATTATATTTTTTTTTCTCTAATACTAATGATACTGCTTTTTTATAAGCAGTATCCACATCAACTATTATCATGTTATTAATTTTTTGGTTTTTTTGGATATTTGAGTCAACGGATAATCTATCAGGAATATTACTAGAAAAACGTATACTATCGTGTTGATTTGAAGAATTATTAATGTTTTGAACAGATTCCTTTTGATTCCTTATTATTTCTGATACCTGATGTTGTATATCTTGAATATGTCCACGTAAAACATCAATATCTCGTTGATTTTCTACTAATTGTTGCTGTATTTGAATCAAACATTGGCTGTGCGCATCGTATATTTGATGTAATTGATTAATACGTTGGCTGCTATCAATATTCTGATTTATACTTTTAGCATATACGATATTATTATTTGTAACATTAGAGGATTTAATCATCATTATGCTGATTAAGTATAACTTAAAAAAAAATGATATTAATTTCATTATGTGAACATTTATTTATATATTAGTATAACACGTCTATTTTTAGAATAAGCTTCTTCATTATGTCCTAACACAGCTGGTTTTTCTTTACCATAAGAAACAATCAACATTTGTTCAGATAATACACCCTTACTTTGGAGATATAATTTTACAGATCTGGCCCGACGCTCACCTAATGCAATATTATATTCTGAAGTACCACGTTCATCTGCATGACCCTCAATTCTAATACAATATGACGGATTATTATACAAAAAATTAGCATGGATATTTAATATATAAAAAAACTGAGAAGGAATATCATATTTATCTAAAGGAAAGTAAATAATATTGCTAGATTTTAATTCTTGTTTATTTAACTGTATTTGTTTATGAAATACTTTATTATTTTGTGTGTTAATGTGTGAAAAACGATCTAATTTGATATCCTTTTGATCATGAGTAATAGTAGAACATGCAGTTATTGCTGCGTTCACACTAACTATAAATACTAATTTTTGAAAAAAATTACTTAATTTCATTGTATCTCTATTATCCATCATTTTTTATTTTGATTGCAACGAATATAATTATGTATTTTATTCTGAACATAATGTAGACCAAGTTGGAAACCTTATCTCTCCTTTCCCCCCTTTTATATGAGCCTTAAACCGCCCATCAACGGAAATTAATTCTAAATTAAATGTTGTCGTCGTTGTTAAATCTTTAATACTGCTATATATCACCATAGTATTGTTAGGAGCAATACTAGGAGAGTCGGCTAATACTACATCTGTCAATATTTCCTCTTGCCCGGTAAATAAATTTAATCTAGAAATATTTTGTTTTCCTTGATGTCTATTTACCATCATTATAAATGCTCCATCTGCACTAACATTTGGATTTTGATTACTAGTATGTAACCAAGATAATCTTTGAACATCAGTAGTATTAATATTAATTTTGTATATTTGTGGTCTACCTCCTTGATCAGAGGTATAAGCTATATGTTGATTATCTGGAAACCAACTAGGCTCAGTATTATTGTTTCTATTATTGGTTAATTGTTTAATTTCTCCAGACTCTAAATCCATAATGTATAAATTTAAACTACCTGTTTTGGATAAAGCAAAAGCTAATTTTTTACAATCAGGAGAAAAAGCAGGCGCACCGTTATGATTTGGAAAATTAACAATATTATTAATGACACCGGTACTTAATGTTTGAATAACAAGCTCCGAATGGCCAGAGTCAAAAGTGACATAAGCAATTTTTTTTCCATCCGGCGACCAAGCTGGAGACATTAATGGCTCTGTTGATCGGCAAACTGAGATTTGATTATATCCATCGTAATCAGAAATATATAACTCATAAGGATATTTATCATCATTACCACGTAACACATAAGCAATACGTGTAGAAAATACACCTTTTATACCGGTCAACTTTTCAAAAATTTCATTACTTATGGTATGAGCTACATAACGTAACCATTTTTTTTCTATTGAATATTGATTTTCTAAAATTACTAATGCAGGATTTTTAGAAGTATCTATTAAATGATACGAAATAATATAACTCTCGTCACAGTTTACATGTATCGTTCCTAATACAATAATATTAACACCTAATTTTTCCCAAAAAGTTGGAATTACATCAGATACTTTAGTAGGTTTATGTGGTAAATATTCTACAGGTACAGTGTTGAATTTACTGCTATTGCGTAAATCAGAAGCTATTATTGATGCGATATCTTCAGCTGGTATTAATTTATGGTTGTTATGTTGATTATCCACGCATACAAAAGGCACTACAGCAATAGGATGTGCGGTATTTACTCCACATGTAATTTCAATATGCATATCTGCAAGTAGTGAAAGTGTCCATAAATATAAATTAAGCAATATTAATACAATTAATAATTGTATTTTATTTAACCAATTTGGTAATTTATTAGTTTTTTTAATTATTAAATACATTGAAGAACATTGTAATGAAAAAAATTATTTAATAACTCAAATATATTCTTATTTTATAAATCTGTAAATATTTTGTTTATTGAGGAGAAAAATTTAATGTTGTGTTTTTAAAAATTTTATAAATATCTGCATTAGGTGGTATAGGAATTTGTGCGAGTTTAGCAGCAATTATTGCTGCTTGACATAACGCTATATCTCCAGATATAGCGGATACCGACAGTAATGTACCATCAGGTGCTAATTCAATGTTCAAATTACATTGTTTACCGACATAATGAGAAGCATTATAAAATTTTTTTTGGATCGCTTCAGCAAGCAGGTGTTTATATACGTTAACGTCATTATTTTCAATCACGTTGTTTGAGATGCCATGATTGTAATCATTATTTTTTTTTATTGTAAAATTTGACTTAAAATATTTATTATTTTCTATGGAATTTTGTTTATTAATTAATGTATTCAATACATTGGTTAATGTATTATCATCATGAGAAATATAATGTAACTCATTATATATTGGTATATTTTTTTCTACAACATTCTGATGTTGTTTCTTTTTAGAAGCATTAGAGATCACCGTTTGTTTTCCCAATGGACGCTGTGTGTCTGCTAT